>JAJZUH010000078.1 GCA_021847165.1 Pseudomonadota bacterium | reverse complement strand
CCGGCATTTCCGGACTGGGCGGCGCCACTTTTCCGGCGCACGTCAAACTCAATGTGCCGCCGGAGACGGCCATCGACACCATGGTGGTGAACGGTGCGGAGTGCGAGCCGTTCCTGACCTGCGACCACCGCATCATGGTGGAGCGCACGCAGGATCTGTTGCGCGGCATCCGTATCGCGATGAAGGTCAGCGGTGCAGCGCGCACCGTGATCGGCGTCGAGGACAACAAGCCGGATGCCATCGCCGCCATTGAAGCTGCATTGCGGCTGCAACACGACAATGCGGGACGCCATGGTCCGGGAACAGCCGCATCGCACCTCCTCCCGCACACGGCTGGCTACGCCAGTAACGTGTCGGAGGTGCCGGCCGACGGGAGCATCGCGGTGAAGGCGCTGGAAACCAAATATCCGCAGGGCGCGGAAGACACCATCATCTATGCGCTGCTCGGGCGCGAGATTCCCGCCGGGCAGCGGCCCGCTTCCATTGGCGTGCTGGTGAACAACGTGATGACGCTGGCTTATCTCGGGCGCCTGCTGCCGGCCGGGGAAGGGATCGTCGAGCGCGTGCTGACCGTGGCAGGCCCCGCCGTGGAGAAGCCCGGCAACTACATTGTTCCCATCGGTACACCGCTGCGCTTTCTGCTCGAGCAGGTCGGTGCGCGCAGCAGTGCGAAGGAGATCATCCTCGGTGGCCCGATGATGGGCATGACCATCTCGTCGCTGGATGTGCCCGTCACCAAAGGTACGTCCGGCGTGCTGGCGTTCGGCAAAGCGCAACTGCCGGCGGAAACGCAGCAGGTCTATAGCTGCATCAAGTGCGGCGAATGCCTCAACGTCTGCCCGAAATTCCTCAACCCGTCGCAGCTCGGGCTGCTGGCGGCGAAGCGCGAATACGCGCTGATGGCGGAGCGTTACAACCTGGATCGCTGTTTCGAGTGCGGCTGCTGCAGCTACGTCTGCCCCTCGCATATCCCGCTGGTACAGCAATTCCGTATCGCCAAGTCGGTCAACCGGGAAAGGGCGGCTGCATGAGCATGGAACTCCGCACTTCTCCGCACCAGCACAGCGGGCGCGATGTGCCCGTGATCATGCGCAACGTGGTGTATTCGCTGCTGCCGATCTGCGCGTTTTCGGTGTGGCAGTACGGCCTGTCGGCCGCTGCGCTGATTGTCACGGTTACCCTGGCGTGCCTGGCCGCCGAGCGCATCAACAACCGCATCTCCGGTGCGGGCAATACGCTGTCCGACTGGAGTGCCGCCATCACGGGCGTACTGCTTGCGCTCACGCTGCCGCCCGCGTTCCCTTTGTGGATGGGCGCAGTGGCCGGCTTCGCCGCGATCTGGCTGGGCAAGTCGCTGTTCGGCGGCCTCGGGCAGAACCCGTTCAATCCGGCGCTGATCGGCCGCGCTTTCGTGCAGGCCGCTTTCCCGACCGCGATCAGTACCTGGGCGCCGGCGTTTGCGGCGCACCGCTTCGGCGAGTTCATTCCATCCTCGCTCGCTGCACCGTTCATGGCGCCGCCCGATATTGCATCGTGGGTCAGGCAGCAGGGGGTGGACGCGTTCACCGGCGCAACCCCGCTGGCGCGCTGGAAATTCGAGAACATCACGCCGCCCGCCATGGATTTCCTGACCGGCCATGTCACCGCCAGTGCCGGGGAGACCTCGGCCATCCTGATCCTGCTGTGCGGCCTGTATCTGGCGGCCCGCAAGTTCCTCGACTGGCGCATTCCGGTGGCGGTGCTGGGCAGCGCGATGCTGCTGGCCTGGGCTTTCCACCTGGCACAACCCGACCGCTATCCCGCGCCGCTGTTCGTTTTGCTGTCCGGCGGGCTGATGCTGGGCGCATGGTTCATGGCGACCGACATGGCGACCTCGCCGGTGACGCCGCGCGGCATCTGGCTGTACGGCGCGCTGATCGGGATACTCACGGTGGTGATCCGCTACTTCGGCGGCCTGACCGAGGGCGTCATGTACGCCATCCTGATCGCCAACGCGGCCGGGCCATTGCTGGACCAGTTCAATCAGCCCCGCATTCTGGGCGGCAAACGGGACAAATCATGAGCGACACGCCTGACAAAACTTCGCCGAGTTTCGAGATGGTGCGCACGCTGGGGCTGGTGTCGGTCATCTGCGGCATCATCATCGTCGGTGTCTACCAGTTCACTTTGCCGGCGGTGAACGCCAACAAGAAACTGGCGCTGGAGCGGCAGGTATTCAAGGTCCTGCCGCAGGCGAAGAGCGTGGTGCCGTATTTCGCCACCGGCAGCGGGATCGTCGCGGCAGCAGGCCAGGACCTGCCGCCGGCAGGCGCAGTGATGTTTTACGCGGTGTACGATGCAGCCGACAGGCTGGCGGGCATCGCGGCGGAAGCCTCTTCTTCGGGCTATGCCGACCAGGTTCGCATCCTCTACGCGTACGACGTGGACAAGCAGGCCATCACCGGCATCGGCGTGATTGCCATGCGCGAGACGCCGGGTATCGGCGACAAGATACTTACCGACCAGGCGTTCCTGCAGAACTTCGCGGCGCTGGACGTGCGCCTGTCGGCCGACCTGCAGAGCCTGGCCAACGCGGTGAAGACGGTCAAGCACGGCACCAAGACCAGCCCCTGGCAGATCGATGCGATCGCCGGTGCGACGGTGACCTCCAAGGCAGTCGGCCGGGGAATCAACGAATCCGCGCAAAAGCTGTTGCCCAGGCTGTGGCCGCATCTCGATCAATTAAGGAAACCATCATGAGCGCACCCACCAGTTTCGATGAATTCCTCGACGGACTCTGGAGGCAGAACCCGATCTTCGTCATGGTGCTGGGCATGTGCCCGACCCTGGCCGTCACCGTGTCGGCGGTGAATGCCATCTCCATGGGGCTGGCCACCACCTTTGTGCTGGGGACCTCCTGCCTGCTGGTCTCGCTGTTGCGCCACTCCATCCCCAAGCAGGTGCGCATCGCCAGCTACATCGTCATCATCGCCACCTTCGTCACCGTGGTGGATTATGCGATCCAGGCCATCAGCCTCGACCTGTACGAAGCGCTCGGTGCCTACATCAAGCTGATCGTGGCCAACTGCATCCTGCTCGGGCGTGCCGAAGCGCATGCCGCCAAGAACCCGCCGCTGCCGGCCACCCTGAATGCGATCGGCATGGGCCTCGGTTTCACGCTGGGCCTGCTGGCGATCGGCTGCGTGCGCGAGATGCTCGGCGCCGGCAAGCTGTTCGGCATCTCGCTGTTCGGCGCGCACTTCCAGCCCTGGGTGGTGATGGTGCTGCCGCCGGGCGGTTTCTTCGTGCTGGCGTTCTGGCTCATCCTGTTTGCCGCCTTCCGCCACATCAACGGCAGGCGCAACGCGCAACTCGGGGAGGTGCAATCGTGAACAACGACAGCGTCGCCAATATCCTGCTGACCACCATCCTGCCCGGGAATTTCGTGCTGGCGATGTTCCTCGGCATGTGCCCGTTCCTCGGCGTGTCGCAGAAGCTCAGCACCGCGTTCCCGATGGGGATCGCCACCGCGTTCGTGATCCTGGTGTCGTCGGTGTCGGCGTATTTCCTCAACATGGTGCTGGTGCATTTCCATCTGGAATTCCTCAGCGTGATCACCTTCATCACGGTCATCGCCTGTGCGGTGCAACTGGTGGAGATGTTCGTGAAGAAGACCTTCCCCGAACTGTTCCGGCAACTGGGCATCTACCTGCCGCTGATCACCACCAATTGCGCGGTGCTCGGCGTGGCGCTGTTCCAGACGGCGCGCCAGTACAACTTTGCGCAGTCGCTGGCCTACAGCATCGGCGGCGGTCTGGGCTTCACCCTGGCGCTGGTGCTGATGGCCGGCGTGCGCGAACGCATGCAGCTCTCCAACGTGCCGACGCTGGTGCAGGGCGCGGCGCTCAGCGTGGTGATCGGCGGCCTGTTGTCACTGTCGTTCATGGGGTTTTCCGGAATAGGAGGCGGGGAATGACTTATCTGTACACGATCGGTTTTCTGCTCTTTGTGATGCTGGCATTCGTCGTCGTGCAGGCCGCAGCCAGCCGCTTTGCGCAGCGGCATCCGGAATTCGGCTCGGCACGCAGGATGGGCGAGGGCTGCTGCGGCAAATGCGCCGGCGACACCTGCGAAAAAGAAGGGCGTCATTGACGTCCCGATTGCGCCGGCTCGTACTAGAATTCGTACCCGGGCATTGCGCTGTCGCTGGATGCAGTGCGTGAAATGAAGTGCGGTCAATCAACACAGGAGAAGTACATGCAACCCTACGTCATTCCATTCCAGTCTCTGGGCATCGCGAACATCCCGGAGGTGGGCGGAAAGAACGCCTCGCTCGGCGAGATGATCTCCAACCTCAGTTCGTCGGGCGTGCTGGTGCCCGGCGGCTTCGCCACCACGGCGCAGGCTTATCGCGATTTCCTCGCCAACGATGGCCTCGACAAGCGCATCGAACAGGCGCTGGCCACGCTGAATGTGGAAGACGTCACGGCGCTGGCCGAGGCCGGGCGCAAGATACGCGGCTGGATCGTCGATGCGCCGCTGCCGCAGCGTCTGGAAGACGAGATCCGCAGCCACTACGCACAATTATCCGCCGCGGGCGAGGGCAGCTTCGCGGTGCGCTCTTCGGCCACCGCGGAAGACTTGCCGGACGCCTCGTTCGCGGGGCAGCAGGAGACCTTCCTCAACATCCACGGCATCGACAACATCCTGCATGCGATCCGCGAAGTGTTCGCCTCGCTGTATAACGACCGCGCCATTTCCTACCGCGTGCACAAGGATTTCACGCATGCCGACGTGGCCCTGTCGGCCGGCGTGCAGCGCATGGTGCGCTCCGACCTGGGCGCCTCCGGCGTGATGTTCACGCTGGACACCGAATCCGGCTTCCGCGACGCGGTGTTCATCACCTCGTCCTACGGCCTGGGCGAAATGGTGGTGCAGGGGGCGGTCAACCCGGACGAATTCTATGTGCACAAGCCGCAGCTCGCGGCCGGTTTCCCCGCGCTGATCCGCCGCGCGCTGGGCTCCAAGCAGCAACGCATGGTGTTCGACGAGCAGCGCTCGGCCGGGCGCTCCACGCGCATCGAACCGGTGCCTGCCGCCGAGCAGGCGCGCTTCTCGCTGACCGATGCGGACGTGCTGCAACTGGCGCGTTACGCGGTTTCCATCGAACAGCACTACGGCCGCCCGATGGATATCGAATGGGGCAAGGACGGCCTGGACGGCAAGCTGTATATCCTGCAGGCGCGCCCCGAGACGGTGAAGTCGAATGCGGGCAACGGCAGCACGGAAAGATATCGTTTGCAGCAGCGCGGCGATGTGCTGGTCGAGGGCCGCGCCATCGGGCAGAAGATCGGCGCCGGCCGCGTGCGCATCGTGGCCAGCACCGCTGAGATGGACAAGGTGCAGGCAGGCGATGTGCTGGTCACCGACATGACCGACCCGAACTGGGAACCGGTGATGAAAAAGGCTTCCGCCATCATCACCAATCGCGGCGGACGCACTTGCCACGCCGCCATCATCGCGCGCGAACTGGGCATTCCCGCCATCGTCGGCTGCGGCGATGCCACCACGGCGCTGCAGGATGGCGAGACCGTCACGGCATCCTGCGCAGAGGGCGATACCGGCTATGTGTATCACGGCAAGCTGCCGTTCGAGATCGTCGTGCACAGCGAGGACGCCTTGCCGTCCATCCCGGTCAAGCTGATGCTCAACGTCGGCAATCCCACGCTGGCGTTCGAGTTCGCGCAGCTGCCGTCGGCCGGTATCGGCCTGGCGCGTCTCGAATTCATCATCAACAACCTGATCGGCATCCATCCCAAGGCAGTGCTGGAGTACAACAAGCTGCCGGGCAAATTGCACGACGCGGTGATGCAGCGCGCCGCAGGCTATGCCGACCCGGTCGAGTTCTATGTGGAGAAGATCGCCGAAGGCGTGTCCACGCTGGCGGCGGCGTTCTGGCCCAAACCGGTGATCGTGCGGCTGTCCGACTTCAAGTCGAACGAATACCGCAAGCTGCTGGGCGGCGAGATCTACGAGCCGATGGAGGAGAATCCGATGATCGGTTTCCGCGGTGCGGGACGCTATGTTGCGGCCAACTTCAGCGACTGTTTCGAACTGGAGTGCCGTGCCATGAAGCGCGTGCGCGAGAAACTGGGTTACACCAATGTCGAGTTGATGGTGCCGTTCGTGCGCACCGTGCAGGAAGCGAAGGAGGTCGTTGCCACGCTGGAGAAACATGGCCTGAAGCGCGGCGAAAAAGGATTGCGCCTGATCATGATGTGCGAGATTCCTTCCAACGCGTTGCTGGCGGAAGAGTTCCTGCAGTACTTCGACGGTTTCTCCATCGGCTCCAATGACCTTACGCAACTGACGTTGGGACTGGACCGCGACTCCAGCCTGGTGGCGGATCGTTTCGACGAACGCGATGCGGCGGTGAAGGCGTTGCTGAAGATGGCGATTTCCACCTGCAACCGCCTGCACAAATATGTCGGCATCTGCGGACAGGGACCGTCCGACCATTTCGATTTTGCGCAGTGGCTGATGGAGACGGGTATCCAGACCATGTCGCTGAATCCGGATACGCTGGTCGAGACCTGGCGCAGGTTGGCCGAGAAGCAAATGCCGAAGGCCTGATTCTGTGGCGACCACGGCAGCCGGATCGAGGTGAGTCCGGCCGCCGCAACCACCCCGGATAGGCAATGTATCCGGCATCACCAGCAAGCGTTTTCCCTGCCCCTCCCCCATCCCACTCTCCCCTTTTGGGGGGAGGGGCCTTTTTTTAATTTCGAGGATCACGCGTACCGCATGCACACACTACCAGAATGTCTGCAGCGTTGCCGGAAACATTGGTGCATCTTGCAATGGCGATTGCGATAGGCGGCGAATCGATATGACGGTTTCGCGGATCGGGGTCGGGCAGCGTAGGTACACAGGAAAAACGCTCGAGCATTGCAGCGAAAAGCGCGCTTGTCAGGTAAATTTTTCGTTGCGAAATTGCCGCCGAACGTAATGGCATTGTCAAGAGAAAGGCTTTTGGCATTGGGGTTTTATAGAATTTTTTACGCAGCCTTTGCGAAATTTAATTTCAATTTCACATTGGGCCGTTTTGCTGTTGCGCAATAGATACAGTCTGTGTGAATTATTTATGACAAGTCGGGATTAAATAATTTTTTAGGCATAATCCGCCGCGAATTCTCACTCAGGGGAATTTGGTTGAATGCATCGGTGGGCTTGCTTGCCGATGAGGCGAACCCGGACTGACGTAAGCTGACTGTAAGGTTTGTAACGTAACCTTAATAATTGCAGTGCAAGCGGTTTGGGAGTTTACCGGTTTGTTGATATCTATATATAGGAGTTCATAAGACATGCAAAAGAAAATTATCGCATTGGCTGTTGCCGCCGCTTTCTCGGCACCGGCATTTGCTTCTGACCTGACCGTCAATTCGGGCAGCACCAGTGTCAGCCTGTACGGCGTGTTGGACGTGGGCGTTGCTCAGATGACCAACGCTGGCAACTTCAGCTCGCAATTCGTGACTGGCGCGGTTCCTACCGGCAACGGTAACAACGCACGTGTCGGCACTGTGCGCGGCATGATGAACGGTGGCGAATCGCAGTCTCGCTGGGGTATCAAGGGCAGCGAAGACCTGGGTGACGGCAACAGCGCGATCTTCCAACTGGAATCCGCATTCAGCCTGGGCACCGGCAGCGTGTCTACCTCCGGCCTGGCTGGCGGCACCAATGCTGTTGGCGGTATCAACAACCGCGCCATGATCGCCGACACGGCGCTGAACGGCCAGTTGTTCAACCGCATGGCTCTGGTGGGTCTGTCCAACAACGATCTGGGCACCGTGACATTCGGCCGCCAGTACAGCTTGCAACTGGATATCATCGGTTCCGTGGGTGGTGGCTATGACCCGGTGAACGCGCAGATGTTCTCGCCGATCAACTTCTCCGGTTCCTACGGCGGCGGCGGTGCGACGGACAACTCGCGCGTGGACAACGCGATCAAGTATGCCAAGAAATTCGGCAACATGAATGTGAACGTGCTGTACGGCATGGGCGGCATGGCTAATGCATCCTCTGCTCGCAGCAACTTCCAGGCGAATGCTGGCTACGAAACGGACACATTCGGCGTACAGGCAGCAGTGCAGTATGCCAATGACACAACGGCCATCTCGGCTAATGCAACACCCAATACCGTCAACGTGCAATACATCAACCTGACTTCGTACATGTTGGCTGCGCGTTACCAGGTGATCGAGCCGTTGACATTGAAAGCCGGTTTCGAGCGCATGCAGATCTCCGCACCGAGCAATTACGGTGCTGACTTGGGCATCGGACAAATCTACGGTTACAACGTCGGTACAGCGTCCGCTTTCACCGGCGCGCAGAAGAACATTAACGTGTTCTGGCTGGGTGCCAACTACCAGCTGACTCAGGCTACCAAGCTGTCTGCCGGTTTCTACGATGCCAAGATTCCAGCATTCGGTGCATCGACTGCAACTGGCGACGACAAGTACTACTCGGCCATGGTTGAGTACAACCTGAGCAAGAAGACCAACCTGTACGCCGCGTTCATGCTGGACAAGAAGTCCGGTGCATTGAACGTTGCCGCAACTGGTGTAGGCAGCATCGCCACCTTCAACACCTACGGTGCTGGTGTGCGCGTCAAGTTCTAATCGCTTGCTGGCTTAGCCAGCCTGAGTTTGGAAACCTTGAAACCCACTGTGGAAACACAGTGGGTTTTTTCTTTGCTGGCTTGTCAGCGTGCGACCCCGTTGGGGCGAGCCATTCCGGTGTGGAGCGGATAAAATTTTGTTCATCTATGGCCGGGGCCGATATGTTATTTTGCCCTGTGTAATCGGTAGTCTGCGGCATTTGCCGCGGATAGGGGGCTGACGGATGACCAGGATTCTGACGATTGAAGACGATGCGACCACTGCGCAGGAGATCGTGGACGAGCTCAGCAACCATGGGTTCGAGGTGGAGTGGGCGAAAGACGGCAAGGAAGGGCTGGATCGGGCGCTGAGCGGAAGTTACGATCTGGTTACGCTGGATCGCATGCTGCCTTTTGTGGATGGCTTGACCATCGTCACCGCGATGCGGGAGCGGGAGATCGAGACGCCCGTGCTGATGATCAGCGCGTTGAGCG
>JAJZUH010000077.1:6082-9309 GCA_021847165.1 Pseudomonadota bacterium | reverse complement strand
GCTATGCGGACAAGCGCAAACTGGCGCTGCTCACCGATGCCGATGCGCTGCGCGCCAAGGGCGTCTCGCAGGTCAGCATCGATGCGCTGCTGCGCGGCGTTCCGCCAACGCGCCTGGTGCAGGCGGGGGATGCCGCACAGTGGTGGGATGAGCGCAAGCAATGGTTCTTCAAGCCGGTCAGCGGTTACGGCAGCAAGGGCGCATATCGCGGCGAGAAACTCACCAGGCGCGTGTTCGACGAGATCATGCAGGCGGACTACGTGGCGCAACGTCTGGCGTTGCCCGGCGAGCGCAAGGTCTGTGTAGAAGGGATCGAGCCGCAGTCGCTCAAATACGATGTGCGCTGCTATGTGTATGACGGGGAGATCCAGCTGGTCGCGGCGCGCCTCTACCAGGGGCAGACCACCAACTTCCGCACGCCGGGCGGCGGCTTTGCGCTGGTGCGCGAAGTATCCTGATTGTTACAGCAATTTCTCCAGAACGGCCGGGTTATCTAGATAGCTATCTAGATAACCCGGCATATTGCGGGGGCGGCGGCGGCGTCGCAGAATGATTGTCCGGCCTTGAGGTATCTGGCCGTCTTTGGAGAGGGCGATGATGATCGCGATTCCCGGTTTGGCTTCGCTTCGGCTCAATCTGGACGATCTGCTTTTCCATATCGATGAGGAGAACCTGCGCGTCCGCGCCGAGCAGCTCCGCACGCGGATGGCCGTGTACCTGCCGCTCGTGTTGAGCCAGATGGTCATGCAATTCCTGCTGGTCGTGCTGTTCTGGGAACATGCCCCCCATCATTGGCTGCTGTCCTGGCTGGCCATCTTCTATGCATTGCACACGGTAGAGCTCGTCAAGTGGGTCTTGCACCGGAACAGATTGAATACACTGCGGCATTGCCGGGACTGGAATATCCACTTCTCCGTCATTTCGCTTGCCGCCGGCATCCTGTGGGGGGCCGCCGCAGTAATCTTTTTCCCCGACGACATCGGTTATCAGAGCCTGTTGATCTGCATCATGCTCGGACTGGTGGCCGGTGCGGTCACCATGAACCCGGTGCACCCGCCCGCGATGTACGGATATTTCTTCGGCATCATGATCCCGCTGATGGGGCGCGTGGCGTTCGAGAACGACACCATCCACTGGATACTGGTGCTCATGCTGGGCATATTCGCCGTCGTGGTGCTGCTTTCCGGGCGTGGCTTGAACAGGACCTTTGTGCTGACGCTGCAACAAGGATTCGAGAATCTTTCCCTGCTGCAGCAGCTGACGGCGCAAAAGCAGCAGACCGAGGAGGCGCGCAGCCAGCTGGAGCGGGCCAATGTCATCCTGCAGGGCAATGAACACAGGCTGGAACAGATGGTGCAGGAACGCACGGCCCTGCTGCAGCAAAGGACCGAGGAGATGGTGGCGATCAAGGATACGACCATCCTGGCTCTGACCTCGCTGGCGGGAACGCGCGACAACGAGACGGGCAACCACATATTGCGCACCCAGCGTTACGTCCGGAACCTGGCGATACATTTGCGCGACCATCCGCGCTTCCGCGATTTCCTGACCAGCGAGAACATCGAGATGCTGTACAAGATCGCCCCGCTGCACGATATCGGCAAGGTGGGCATCCCCGACCGCATACTGCACAAACCGGGCAAGCTGACGCCGGAAGAGTTCGAGATCATGAAGACGCATACCACGCTCGGCGGCAATGCGATCTCCGGCGCGGAGAACCTGACCAATGTGCGCAACAGCCCGTTCCTGATCGCAGCCCGCCAGATTGCAATCGGGCATCACGAGAAATGGGATGGCAGCGGTTACCCGTTTGCCTTGAGTGAGGAGCATATCCCGCTGCCGGCAAGGCTGATGGCGCTGGCGGACGTCTACGATGCGATGACGTGCCGGCGCATATACAAATCGGCCATCGCCCACGATGAGGTGGCAGACGTGATCATCGACGGAAAAGGGAAGCACTTCGATCCCGACGTGGTCGACGCCTTCATCGCGGCCTTGAACGAATTCAAGGAGATCGCGGCGCAATACCGCGACAGGGAAGTCGAAGCGGCAACACCCCCGGCTGCGGCCTAGGGCTGCCCTGAGGATCCCCGGTTCTTCAATTGCTGCGGATCACCAGCGGGATGCGCTGCCGGCCGAATTGTCCGGTGAATTTGCCGAATTGCCCTGCCAGCCGGGTTCCGCAATGCGGGCATGTTCCGTTCTCGGTGAGCGCGTAGTTGCTGATCTGGTGCCAGTCGCGCACGATGAGCGGCTTCTGGCAGCTGGAACAATGCGTGGTTCCACCGCTCAGGTCGTGCACGTTGCCGGTATATACGTGCAGCAATCCGGCTGCCTGGGCGATCTGGCGCGCTTCCGTGAGCTTGCCCGGGGGCGTGGGCGGAATGCCGGTCATCTTGTAGTCGGGATGGAAGGCGGTGAAATGCAGCGGCACATCGGTGCCCAGCTCCCGGGCGATCCATTCGCTCATCTCGCCGATCTCGTGGGCGCTGTCGTTGTAGCCCGGTATCAGCAGCGTCGTCAGCTCGACCCAGACCGAGGTTTCATGGCGCAGGTATTTCAGGGTATCCAGCACGGGTTGCAGGTGGGCGCCGGTCTGGCGGAAATAGAATTCGTCGGTGAATGCCTTCAGGTCGACATTGGCGGCGTCCATCCTGGCGTAGAACTCGCGCCGCGGCTGGTCGTGCATGTAGCCTGCGGTCACCGCCACCGTCTGGACGCCCACTTCGTGGCAGGCGTCGGCTACATCCATTGCATATTCGGCAAAGATCACCGGATCGTTGTAGGTGAATGCCACGCTCCTGCATTCCAGTTCGGCTGCCGTGCGCGCGATGGCTTCCGGCGATGCCTGGTCGGCGAGCTTGTCGAAACTGCGCGATTTGGAGATGTCCCAGTTCTGGCAGAACTTGCAGGCGAGGTTGCAGCCGGCCGTGCCGAACGACAGGATGCTGCTGCCGGGATGAAAATGGTTGAGTGGCTTCTTCTCGATGGGGTCGACACAGAAGCCCGAACTGCGGCCGTAGGTGGTCAGCACCATCGCGTCGTCGATGCGTCCGCGCACGAAGCATGCGCCGCGCTGGCCTTCATGCAATTTGCAGTCGCGCGGACACAGGTCGCACTGGATGCGCCCGTCGTCCAGCTTGTGCCAATACCTGGCGGGATATCGTTCCGCGATGCCGATCGGTTCGTCCATGTCAGTGCACCCCGGCGAAGTCGGCTTCGCGCCA
>JAJZUH010000077.1:0-5982 GCA_021847165.1 Pseudomonadota bacterium | reverse complement strand
TTAGACCCGGCAGTGTCGCCAGAGTTGCGCAGATCGAGCAGCTGCGGTTTGAGCCGATGCCTGCGTGCGGCGAGGATCAGCCCGTTGATCGGGGTGGCGCCACAGGCATGGTCATGGGCTATGGGCTGCTGCAGGTCGAGGATGTCGCGGACGGTTTCGTGATCGACGGCCTGCGCCGCAGCGTAGGACAGGTAATGCGACAGGTCGGAACTGACGACGATCAGCGTCTCGTCCCCGCCCCAGACTGATTCCAGCACTTCGGCCACTTCTTCCGCCGTCGCCATGCCGACGGCCAGCGGCAGCAAGGTGAAATCCTTCAGCACGCTTTGCAGGAAGGGCAGTTGTACTTCAAGTGAGTGTTCCAGCCTGTGTGCTTCGTGGCTGACGGTGATCTGGGGCAGCGATGCAAGGGCATGCATCGCATCGGTATCCAGCCCGATTCGGCCCAGCGGCGTATCGAATGCATCTGCATCGGGCAATGCCAGGCCGCGAATGGCGACCCGATGGGTAGGGCCGAGCAGCACCACGCGACGGATGCGCGGCGCGACGTCTTTCAAGGCGGCGTAGGCGCTGGCGGCGATGGCACCGGAATAGACATACCCGGCGTGCGGGCAGATCAGGGCTTTCGGATTCAGGGTGCGCGGCTGCGCCCCGTGCAGGAATCGCTGCACGTCTTGCGCGAGTTGCCGCGGGTCGTCCGGATAGAACATTCCGGCCACGGCGGGTGTGCGAACTGCAGGCATGGCTATCTCCTCTTTTCGATGTTCCTAATATGGAGGCGGATCCGGGTTAATCAAGGCATGCTTCAGGGTATCCGGCCCGTGTATCAATTTGCAGACAATGTGACTTAAATCACTGAAACTGCCACAGCACAGGCGTAGTATCCGCGCATGCTCTCGTAACGGGATGGGGCGAGGGCATAAAGCGAGATACACACCGGGTTTTGAACCATCCCGAATTCCTTTGGAGGCATTATGAACAAGCATGTCATGTTGTTGGGTTTGTCCGTCGTCGGTTTGTTGTCGGGAGCGGCTGCCGTGGCTGCCGATCAGACACAGACCAGGGACCAGACGCAAACCAGAGATCAGACACAGACGCAGACTCAGGATCGCACGCGGACACAGACGCAGGACCGGCAGACCGTCGGCAGGGAGTTGATGACACCGGAAGAGCGCCAGCAGCAGCGCGCCAAGATGCGCAATGCCAACACACAGGAAGAGCGCGAGCGGGTGCGCACGGAGCATCATGAAAAAATGAAGGAACGCGCCAGGGAACAAGGCAAGACGATTCCCGATGCGCCCCCGGCCGGTGGTATGGGCGGAGGGATGGGAGGCGGAATGGGCGGAGGCGGACCGCGCTAGACTGCCTGTACGGAATGAAAATGGCCTGCGATGTCGCAGGCCTTTTTTTATCCGCAACGCGAAACTGTGCTATCGCAGCAGGTGTTTCACCAGTTCGCGTTCGCCCAGCAGCTCGTTGTAACTGTCCATCATGTGTTTGCGGCCGAGCTCGCTGATGGGCAGGTCTTTCACGATCTGGTAATTGCCGTTGCGGCAGGTGACGGGAAAGCCGTACAGCACGCCTTCCGGGATGCCGTAGCTGCCATCGGAAGGCACGCTCATGGTCACCCAGTCGTTATGGTGCGAATGCAGCAACCAGTCGTGAACGTGGCCGATGGCGGCATTGGCTGCACTGGCCGCGCTGGAAAGGCCGCGCGCCTCGATCACGGCGGCACCGCGTTTCTGCACGGTCGGGATGAATTCCTTTTCGCTCCATTCTTCCCAGCCGTTCTGGCGCAGGATGTCGATCACCTTGCGCCCGCGCACTTCGGCGTGGGACAGATCGGGATACTGGGTGCCGGAATGGTTGCCCCAGATCACCATCTTCTTGATGTCCTGGATCGGCTGGAACAGCTTGAGCGCGACCTGGGTGATGGCGCGGTTGTGGTCCAGCCGCATCATGGCGCTGAAGTTGCGCGGATCGAGTCCGGGGGCATTCTTCATGGCGATCAGCGCATTGGTGTTGGCCGGGTTGCCGACCACCAGCACTTTGACATGGCGCGCGGCGACCTCGTCGAGGATGCGCCCCTGCTCGGAGAAGATGGCACCGTTGGCTTCCAGCAGGTCCTTGCGCTCCATGCCCTTGCCGCGCGGTTTGGCCCCCACCATCAGCACGACTTCGGCATCGCGGAAGGCGACGCGCGCATCGTCGGTGGTGATGACTTGCTGCAGCATCGGGAAAGCGCAATCTTCCAGTTCCATCGCCACGCCGCGCAATGCCTGCTGCGCGGGGGGGATGTCCAGCAGTTGCAGGATGATGGGTTGTTCGCGTCCGAGCATGTCGCCGTTGGCGATGCGAAACAGCAGGTTGTAACCGATTTGTCCGGCAGCGCCGGTGATTGCGACTCGGATAGGTGCTTTCATGATGCCCTCTCTCGGTTGATGATGCTGTTGTTGGCGGATTATGAACGATCGGATTATTAAATTTTCAGAATCCGATTATTAAATTTTCGTCACCGAAAATTTCTCTTTCATCATAGTCCTTTTGCTTTTCACTCGCCAAGCGGAGGTGTACGATTGCGCCATTGGAATTTGGTTGTGGAAAAATAGAAATGAATAAGACACGCCCCAAGCATCTGGCTCTACACAAGATCAAATTACCTCTTCCCGGTTACGTTTCCATCCTGCACCGCGTCAGTGGTGCCGTGCTGTTCATCTCCCTGCCTTTGTTGTTGCTATTGCTCGATCAGAGCCTGCGCTCCATCGAAACTTACACGAATCTGACCGAGCATCTGGCCAGTCCGTTCCTGAAGCTGGTATTGCTCGGATTGATGTGGGCCTTCCTGCATCACTTCTGCGCAGGGCTGCGCTACCTGGCGATCGATCTGCACCTGCTGCCCAGTCTTGCGGCGGCACGCACCAGCAGCAAGTGGGTGATGGCAGTCAGCCTGACGCTGACCATCGTGTTCGGGGTGAAACTATGGTGAATCGCGTCGTGACCGGCGCGCACTACGGTCTGCGCGATTGGCTGGTGCAAAGAGTCACTGCTACGGTAATGGCTATTTACAGCCTGGTTATCGTGGTTTACCTCCTGCTGCAGCCGTCCTTCGGCTACGACACCTGGGCCGAACTGTTTTCCGGCAACGTCATGCGGACCTTCTCGCTGCTGTTCCTGCTGAGTTTGTTCTACCACGCCTGGATCGGCGTGCGGGACATCGTGATGGATTACGTGAAACCGGCGAGCGTCCGCCTGTTGATCCACGTACTGGTCATACTCGCGCTGGTGCTGTATGCGATCTGGTCGGTGCAGATTCTTTGGGGACTTTGATGGCTTTGGCAAAAAGAACATTCGATGTGGTGGTGGTGGGTGCGGGCGGTGCGGGGATGCGTGCCGCACTGACCTTGTCCGAGGCGGGCCTCAAGGTCGCGGTGCTGTCCAAGGTGTTCCCGACCCGTTCGCACACGGTGGCCGCGCAGGGGGGCATCGCCGCTTCGCTGGGCAACGTCAACGAGGACAACTGGCACTGGCACATGTACGACACGGTGAAGGGCTCGGACTATCTGGGCGACCAGGATGCCATCGAGTTCATGTGCCGCGCCGCGCCCGAAGTCGTGTACGAACTGGAGCATTTCGGCATGCCGTTCGACCGGCTGGACAGCGGCAAGATCTATCAGCGCCCGTTCGGCGGGCACATGCAGGATTATGGCAAGAACCCGGTGCCGCGCGCCTGCGCTGCGGCCGACCGCACCGGCCACGCATTGCTGCATACGCTGTACCAGCAGAACGTGCGCGCGAATACGAACTTCTTCGTCGAATGGATGGCGCTCGACCTGATCCGCGACCAGGATGGCGATGTGCTGGGCGTGGTGGCGATGGAGATCGAGACTTCCGAGGTGATGATCCTGCAGGCGCGCGCCACACTGTTCGCCACCGGCGGCGCGGGTCGCATCTTCTCGGCCAGCACCAATGCCTACATCAACACCGGCGACGGGCTTGGCATGGCGGCGCGCGCCGGCATCCCGCTGGAAGACATGGAGTTTTTCCAGTTCCACCCGACCGGTGTGCATGGCTCTGGCGTGCTGATCACCGAAGGGGTGCGCGGCGAGGGCGGTTATCTGGTGAACAAGGATGGCGAGCGCTTCATGCCGCGCTATGCGCCGACCGCCAAGGATCTGGCCAGCCGCGATGTGGTCGCGCGCGCGATGGCGACCGAGATCAAGGAAGGCCGCGGTTGCGGCCCGCATGGCGACCATGTGATGCTCAAGCTCGATCATCTGGGGGACGAGGTGATCCGTCACCGCCTGCCCGGCATTCGCGACATCGCGCTGAAATTCGCACATGTCGATCCGTCCAAGGCGCCCATTCCGGTGGTGCCGACGGCGCATTACATGATGGGCGGCATCCCGACCAACTACCACGGGCAGGTCGTCGCACCGCATGGAACGGCACCGGAAGACGTGGTGCAGGGCTTCTATGCAGTGGGCGAATGTGCCTGCGTTTCGGTGCATGGCGCGAACCGCCTGGGCTGCAATTCGCTGCTCGACCTGATCGTGTTCGGCCGCTCGGCGGCACGCCAGATCATCGAGGACCTGAAGAACAACCCCAATCCGAAACCCTTGCCTGCCGATGCGGCGGATCGTCCACTGGCGCGGCTGGATCGCCTGGACAACCAGAAAAATGGAGAGCGGGTTGCGGAGGTCGGCGATGCGATGCGCAGGACCATGCAGGCGCATTGCGGCGTGTTCCGCTTCCCCGACCTGATGGCAGAAGGTGTGCAGAAGATACGCGAAGTCGCTGAACGCGTGCGCGTCACCGAGATCAAGGACAAGAGCAAGGTATTCAACACCGCCCGCGTCGAGGCGCTGGAGCTGGACAACCTGATCGAGGTCGCCCAGGCGACGATGACCGCTGCCGAGGCGCGCAAGGAGAGCCGCGGCGCCCACGCCAGGGAAGATTTCCCCGAGCGCGACGACAAGAACTGGCTGAAACATTCCCTGTACTACAGCGAAGGCCACCGGCTCGATTACAAGCCGGTACGCCTGAAGCCGCTGACGGTGGAATCGTTCCCGCTCAAGGCGCGGGTGTATTGACAGGACAACTGGCCCCCCGTTGAACTGACAGGTTCCCGGGAATCCGGCCACAGGAGCGATGCGATGAAATTCAGGATTTACCGCTACAACCCCGACACGGATGTCTCGCCATACATGCAGGACTACGACCTGCACATGGACGCGGGCGATGCCATGTTGCTGGATGCGCTGATGCTGCTCAAGCAGCAGGACGATACGCTCGGCTTCCGCAAGTCGTGCCGCGAAGGAGTGTGCGGCTCGGATGCGATGAACATCAACGGGCGCAACGGCCTGGCCTGCATCACTTCGCTTTCTTCGCTCAAGCAGCCGATCGAGATACGCCCATTGCCTGGATTGCCCGTCATTCGCGACCTGATCGTCGACATGGCGCAGTTCTTCAAGCAGTACCACTCGATCAAGCCTTATCTGGTGAACAACGATCCGCCGCCGGAGACCGAGCGATTGCAATCGCCCAAGGACAGGCTGGAACTGGATGGCCTGTACGAGTGCATCCTGTGCGGTTGCTGCTCGACTGCCTGTCCGTCGTTCTGGTGGAATCCGGACAAGTTCGTCGGCCCGGCCGGATTGCTGCAGGCCTACCGCTTCATTGCGGATACGCGCGATCAGGACACGGCGGCGCGTCTGGACAATCTGGAAGACCCTTACCGCCTGTTCCGCTGCCACACCATCATGAACTGCGTGGATGTCTGTCCCAAGGAATTGAATCCGACCGAGGCCATCGGCAAGATCAAGGATATGATGGTGAAACGCGCGGTATGAAGGAACTGGAGCGCGTGCGCTGGCGTTGCCGGCGCGGATTGCTGGAACTGGATATCGTGCTGGGGCGTTTTGTCCAGCAGCGATACCCGGCGATGAACGATGAACAGCGTGCGGCCTTTGACGAACTGCTGGA
>JAJZUH010000076.1 GCA_021847165.1 Pseudomonadota bacterium | reverse complement strand
CCGCTCACGTAGGCCACGCCGGTTTGCCCGGCGACGGCCACACCCGGCGGCCCTGCCGTCACGTCGGTGATGCTGTATGTCGTGCCGCCCGCGCCAAAGGTGACCTGATAGCTGTTGCCGCTATACAAGGTGGAATTGGTCACCACGCCCTGGCTGATGGTGCCGGTACCCGTATTGCCGGCTGCGAGAGCGGTCTGAAACGTCCCGTTGCCGTTGCGGATGCGCATGAACAGATCGGCACCGGAATCGCTGCTGGATATCTGGCGCGACGGCGCCACCTGCATCTTGCGCTGCACATCGTCGCCCTGGTAGACCACGCCGGCGGGCGTATTGACGAATGGCTGCACGCTGCCCTGCCCCCCGGAATACAGATAGTTGCCGTTGCCATCGGTGCTGTTGGCCAGCCCCAGCAAGTCCTGCAGAGCCCCCTGCAGACTCTTCGCCAGCGCCAGGCGGTTCCCGTCGGACAATGAATTCCCGTTGGCTCCGGTGATCGCCGTGTCGTGCGCGCTCTGCAGCAACGAGGTCACGTTCTGCAGGATGCCGTCGGAAAGCGACAGGGTGTTGGTCGCCGCGGTATTGTTGGACGCGTATTGCGTGGTGCTGGCATAGGACAGCGTCAGCTCGGTCGCGCGCGCGGCACCGACCGGATCCATGGCCGGGTTCAGGATGCTTTGCCCGGAAGCGATCTGCTGCGTCGTCTGCGCAATCTGCACCTGCAGGTTGTCCAGGTACGAAACGTTAGTGCTGTAGATGGTACTGGTACTGATACGCATGATCCGCTCCTACTTCAGATTCAGGATGGTGTCGAACATGGTGTTCGCGACCTGCATCGCCTTTCCTGCTGCCTGGTATGCCTGCTGGTAACGCACCAGGTTCGCCGCCTCTTCATCCAGATTGACGCCGGAAACGGCCTGCTGCGAGGCGGTCACCGAGTTCAGCAAGGTGGTCTGCGCCTGGCTGGTCACCGTCAGCTGGTTGGTCTGGGTACCGATCTGGCCGATCAGCTGCCCATAGGCGCCCTGATAGCTGGTCGTGTTGTTGGCCAGGGTGTTGGTGGTCTGCAATGCCGCCATCAGCAGGCTGTTGCTGCCGTCGGTGGTGGCGTTGGTATTCTGCGAGACGGTAAACGTGTCGCCGGCGGCAGGTGCGCCGCTGATCTGGGTCGTCCAGCCGTTATAGGTGATCGCCGCCCCTGCGGTGTAGGGAACGTTGGTCGGATTCCCCGTTCCCGTGCCGGTCACGTTGAAGGTCGTGGGAGGGTTGTTGAACGTGATGGTGACCGGCTGCTGCAGGTTCGCATTCAATGGCACGCCGCCGGACACGGTAGCCGCCGCGATGGTGCCCGTCCCCAGGTTGCTGGTCGGCGCATTGGAGCGGATCGGGGACGCTGCCGCGATCTTGGTCGGGTCGGTGATATTGAGGGCGAAACTGCCCGCCCCATCGACCGTCGGACGCACGAGGAACGAGTCGCCCGCCGTCGCTGCGCCGCCGGTCAGCTGCAGCGTGATGCCGGTTCCCGTCACCGTCTGGCCCGCAGCCATCTGCGCCGGAGTGAACGACTGCACCAGGCTGTTGTTGGAGGTGTTGTAGACGTTGTAGTTGATACCGTCGAACTGGACGCTGTAATCGTTGCCGGTCAGCGCGGAGGTGCTGCTGACGGTGGCAGCGATCACGCCGTTGCCGGCATTGGTGGTGGCGGCCGTCACGCGCGGCGCCGCCATGGTGAACATGTTGGTGCCCAGCGCGCCGTTCAGGTCGATACCCTGCTGCTGCTGCTGGTTGAAGGTGCTCGCGAAGCCCATCGCGATGCGGCCGAGCGCATTGATCGCCGGATCGAGGATGGTCTGGCGGAAACTGATATAGCCGCCCAGGCTGCCGCCCTGCAGCGAGCTCTGCTGGATCCGGTTCACCGTGCCGTTGTTGGTGTAAGCGACTTCGAGCGCAGTGGGATCGGTGGTGGAGGGAACCGCCTGCAGCGTCGTCGTCTGGTTGCCGAGCACCAGCGACTGGCCGTTGCCGATGAACACATCCATCGAGCCGTTACCCTGCTTGATGGTGGACACGCGTATCTGCTGGCTGAGCTGGTTGATCAGCTGGTCGCGCTGATCCAACAGATCGTTGGGCGGCTGG
This sequence comes from Pseudomonadota bacterium, assembly GCA_021847165.1. GTDB lineage: Bacteria > Pseudomonadota > Gammaproteobacteria > Burkholderiales > Gallionellaceae > Sideroxyarcus. Next base: position 7,272 of record JAJZUH010000076.1, on the reverse strand, counting down.
TTCGGATTGTTGGCCTGCATCTGCACGATCTTGTCGTTCAGCGAGGCGATCTGCGTCGCATAGCTGTTGATCTGGGCCACGCTGGTAGTGATCTGGCCGTTCAGCCCGTCGCGTATCTGGTTCAGGCTCTGGTTCATGGTCTGGAAACCGTTCACCAGGGACTGCGCGCTGCCGATCATGGTCTGCCGCGCCGGCACGGATTGCGGAGCGTTGGCGACGGCGTTCACTGCGGTGAAGAAATCCTGCATCGACGGAGTCAGTCCGCCGTTGGTGCCGCCCAGCAGGTTGCTCACCTGCTGCGCCAGGCCCAGCTGCGTATTCAGGTTGGACGATTGCGTCTGCGCTTCGAGCACTTGCGCGCCCAGAAACTGGTCGTAGCGCCGCACCACTGTGGTGACATTGACGCCCTGCCCCAGATAGCCCGCGCCTGTGTTTTGCGGCAGCATCGCCGCCTGGACGATTTGCTGGCGGGAATAGCCGGGCGTGTTGGCATTGGCGATGTTGTTCGAGGTCGTCGTGAGACCGGCTTGCGCCGCATTCAGCGCGCTCACTGCAATACCATAGATGCTCATATCCGGATCCTTCCGCCCTTAATTCAACTTCACGCCATGGGTATCGGCACAATCATTCAAAACTTTAGGCACGCGCGCTGACGCTGCCGATCACCCCGGCCAGCTTGTCGGCGTAGCGGGGGTCGGTGGCATAACCGGCTTGCTGCAAACCTTGCGCGAACACCTTGGCATCCGCCTGTCCGATCACACCGGCATACCTGGAATTGCCGCTCAGCAGACTGGCATAGTCCTGGAACGATTCGGCATAGGAACCATAGGCGCGGAAGCGCTCCACCTGCTTGCTCGCCACGCCGTTGCGGTATTCGGTGGTGGTGACTTCCGCCACCTTGCCGTTCCAATCCTTGCCCGCCTTGATGCCGAACAGGTTATGGCTGTTGCTGCCGTCCGCCATCCTGATCTCGCGTTTGCCCCAGCCGCTTTCCAGCGCAGCCTGCCCCAGGATCAGATGCGCCGGAATGCCGGTGCTGCGGCTGGCCTGTTCGGCCGGCACCTTCATCTTGTCGACGAAAGCCTGTTGGACATCGGCCTTGTAGGCAGACGGCAGCGCACCCGGCGCGGCCGAAGCGGGGGTGGTTGCCGGTGCGCCGCCGGAATGCGTACGGCTGAGCTGTTTCACCATGAGGTCGGCCAGGCCGATGCCGCGCGCAGACATGTTTTGCGCCAGCTGCTGGTCGAGCATGCCGGTGAACATCTTGGTCTGTTCGCTGTCGAGCGCACCGTCCTGCGGCGTCGCATCCCGCATGCTTTTCAGCATCATGTTCAGGAACACCGTCTCGAATTGCTGTGCCGCCGCCTTCAGCGCCTGATCGGGGGCCTGTTTCGCCTGCAGGCGCAGCTTGTCCAGATTCTGGCTATCCGCCGCCAGACTGCCGATGTCGGTACCGGGGATCGTCATGGCAGCAGACTCAGATCACCTCGAGGTCGGCGTGCAGGGCACCCGCCGATTTCATCGCCTGCAGAATCGCGAGCATGTCCTGCGGGGTCACGCCGATGGAGTTGAGCGCCTTGACCACATCGTTCAGATCGACGCCGCGTTTCAGGCGCAACAGATTGCCCTTGTCCGCAGTGATCTCGATGGTGGCGTTGGTCACCGCCGCAGTCTGCCCCTGGGAAAGCGGCGCGGGCTGGCTCACCGTATTCTCGGCGTTGACCACCACCGTCAGGTTGCCGTGCGCGACCGCGCAATCGTCGAGCGAGACATGCTGGTTCATCACCACCGAGCCGGTACGCGCATTGACGATGACCTTGGCGCTGCCCGCCGCCACATCGACATCCAGATTCTCGATCTTCGAAATGAAGGCAACGCGCGCCCCTCCTTCCGGCGCCTTGATCTGGATGGTGCGCGCATCCACAGCCATGGCGATCCCTGCATCAGGCGAGATGTTGTGATCGATCGCATCGGCGAGATGCATCGCCGTGGTGAAGTCGGCATTGTTCAATTCGAGATACACGTATTCGCCCTGGCCGAGTGAGGTCGGCACGGAGCGCTCCACGGTGGCGCCACCGGGAATGCGCCCCACGCTCAGGTGATTCACCTGCGCCTTGGAGCCGGCCGCAGCGGCACCCACCCCGCCCACCAGCAAGTTGCCCTGCGCCATGGCATACACCTGCCCGTCCGCGCCTTTGAGCGGCGTCATCAGCAGGGTACCGCCGCGCAGGCTTTTCGCATTGCCGAAAGACGACACCGTGATGTCGATGGTCTGTCCGGGGCGCGAAAAGGGCGGCAACGAAGCTGTCACCGTCACCGCGGCCACGTTCTTCAGCATCATGATGCTGCTGCTGCCCGGCGGCATGTTGACGCCCATCTGCAGCAGCATGTTGGTGATGCTCTGCACCGTGAACGGCGTCTGCATGGTCATGTCGCCGCTGCCGTCCAGCCCGACCACCAGGCCATAGCCCATCAGCTGGTTCTCGCGCACGCCCAGCACGGTGGCAATATCCTTGATGCGCTCCGCCGCAGCACTCATCGAAACGAGCATCAGCAGGGCAAACAGAAACGATCTGATATTCATGATTTCACCTCGTCAGAACGGCAATATCGAGTAGAAAATGCGGTTGAACATGCTGAACACCGACGCCGTATCGATACTGTTCGCTCCCTTGTATTCGATATGCACATCCGCCACCTGGGTGGATTGCACGGTATTGCTGCCGCTGATGGTGATGGGGTTCACCACGCCGGAGAAACGCACATATTCCTGGGACAGTTTGATGGCCACCTGTTTCTCCCCTGCGACGCGCAGATTGCCGTTGGGCAACACCTCGATCACCGTCACCGTGATCGCACCGGAAAAGGAATTGCTGCCCGAACTGTCGCTCGCGCTGCCCGACTTGACCCCGCTGCTGCCGGTCACGCCGCCCGTCGCACCGGCCAGTGCGGGAGCGGTCATGGCCAGGCTGCCGGTATTGGTATCGTCGTGTCCGGATTTGCCGGAAGCCGCTGTCGCTTCGACGATGTTGATGATGAGCACGTCGCCGACGCGGTGCGGACGGTAATCCTCGAACATCGGATGGTCGTTCACCCCGGCCTGGAAGATCGCCCCCTTGTTGTCTGCCGCCGCAGCCGGCTCCACCGGACGTGCCGTCAGGGGATCCTTGATGCTGGTCGAAGGCACACAGGCCGCCAGCGACGATGCCAGCGCCAGCAGGTTAATGATTCCAATGATCTTGCGCATGGGCCGCCTCACCTACATCTGTGTCAGTTTCTGCAACATCTGGTCCGAAACGGTGATCGCCTTGGAGTTCATTTCGTAGGCGCGCTGCGTCTGGATCATGTTGACCAGTTCTTCCACCACGTTCACGTTGGACGTTTCCACATACCCCTGGCTCACGGTACCCGTGCCGTTGGTGCCCGGCACGTTGGCCAGCGGGGGACCCGACGAACCCGTCTCCTGGTACAGGTTCTGCCCCATGCTTTCCAGGCCGGTCGGGTTGATGAACGTCGCCAGCTGGATGCTGCCGACCTGCACCGCCGTCGCCGTACCCGGCTGCGTGACCGAGACCACGCCATCCTGGCCGATGGTGATCGAAGTCGCATTGGCCGGAATGGTGATCGACGGCTGCAACGGGAAGCCGTTGGAAGTGACGATCTGCCCCTGATTGTTGGTCTGGAAGGAACCGTCGCGGGTGTAGCCGGTGGTGCCGTCCGGCAGCAACACCTGGAAGAAACCCGCCCCCTGGATCGCCACATCCAGCTGGTTGCTGGTCTGTTGCAGGTTGCCTTGCGTCTGCAGCCGTTCGGCTGCGATGGGGCGCACGCCGGTACCGACCTGCATGCCGGACGGTATCTGGGTCAGCTGCGACGATTGTGCGCCCGGCTGGCGTATGTTCTGGTACAGCAGGTCTTCGAACACAGCGCGCGAGCGCTTGAAACCGTTGGTGCCGACGTTGGCCAGGTTGTTGGAGATGACATCCATCTGCGTCTGCTGCGCTTCCATGCCGGTCTTGGCGATCCACAGGGAACGAATCATGATTAGTATCCTTTTTAAAATTCAGCCGGTGACACTGAGCACACCGCTGGCCTGCTTGGCGTTGTCGTCCGCCGTTTGCAACATCTTCATCTGCATGTCGTACTGGCGAGCCAGCGAGATCATGTTCACCATCGACTCCACCATGTTGGTGTTGCTGCCCTCCAGGTTGCCCGACAAGATCGTCACCTGCGCATCGGCATCGGCAGGTTTGCCGTCCCTGGTGCGAAACAGGCCGTCCTCGCCGCGCACCAGCTGGCTCTCCGGCGGGTTGGTGAGCTTGATGCGCCCGACGATCACTTCCTGGGCGGCCATCGTGCCGCTGGGCACGGTCGAGATGGTGCCGTCCTTGGCGATGGTCACCTCGGTGTCGGGCGGAATGGTGATCGGGCCGCTATCGCCCATCACCGTCATGCCATTGCGGGCCTGCAGGATGCCGCCGGGCAGCACCTGCAGGCTGCCGTTGCGGGTATAGGCCTCGTTGCCGTTCTCGTCCTGCACTGCGATCCAGCCCTTGCCATCGATGGCGACATCGAGTTTGCGTCCGGTCGCCTGCATGACGCCTGGCGTGAAGTCGGTACCCGCGGTCGAATCGACCACGAAGGTGCGGGTCGGCAGCCCTTCCCCGACCAGCGGCACGCTGCGGAAAGTGTCGATGGTCGAGCGGAACCCCGGCGTATTGATGTTGGCCAGGTTCTGCGCCACCGATGCCTGCTGCTGCATGGTGTGCGAAGCCCCGGTCATCGCGGTGTAGATCAGCCTGTCCATATCGCTTCCCTCGCCCGTATCCGCTTAACGCAGGTTGACGATCGTCTGCATGATCTGGTCCTGCGTCTTGATCGTCTGCGCATTGGCCTGGTATGCGCGCTGGGCGGTGATCATGTTCACCAGTTCGGCAGTCAGGTCAACATTGGAATCTTCGGTGGCCGAGGTCTGCAGCACGCCGAGGCTGGACGAACCGGGGACACCCACCAGCGGAGCACCCGAAGTTGCGGTCTCCACCCACTGGTTGTTGCCCTGCGGCTGCAATCCCTGCGCATTGCTGAAGTTGGCCAGCACGACCTGGCCCAGCGGCTTGGTCTGCCCGTTTGAATAGCGTCCCGTCACGATGCCGTCGGAGCCGGTGCTGAACCCGGTCATGTGTCCCGAGGTGTAGCCGTCCTGCGTGAGCGAATTCACGCCGAAGGTGCTGCCGAACTGCGAGGTGCCGGCGAAATTGAAGCTCACCGTTTGCGCCGCCCCCCCGCCTGCCGGAGTGAATGATGCGGAAGTCACCGCTGCCACCGGTGCCGTCATGACGCCGCTGGTGCTGAAGGTCATCGCGGTCAGGGGAGCGATCGGGGTGGGAACCGACGCGCCGTCCACCGTCAGATACGCGTTCCAGGCATTCGTTGCCGTCTTGACGAAATACAGCGAAGCGGTATGGGCGCCGCCCAGGCTGTCATACACCGTCGTCGACGTGGAGTTGTTGAAGGTCGCCGAATTGTTGGGGTCGAATGGCGCCACGGCCGGCACGGCCAGGCGCGCGTCCAGGTTGAGCCCGGCCGTGACGTTCGCGGTCGGCTTGGGCAGCAGGTCGGCGGTGGATATCTGCAAATCTGCGGGGGCGGTCGCCACGATCGTGCCCGCAGCATTCGGCAGATACCCTGTGAGTTTGTAGCCCTGGCTGTCGACGATGAATCCGTTCTTGTCCATCTGGAACTGACCGTTGCGCGAGTAGGTGATCGATCCGTTGTTGTCCATGCGGAAGAATCCGGCACCGCTGATGGCCATATCCAGCGAATTGTTGGTCGTTGTGATATTGCCCTGGGTGAACTGCTGCGCCACCGTGGCCACTTTGACGCCGATACCCGCCTGACCGCCGCTGGAACCGGCCATCGAACTGGCATACACATCGGCGAATTGCGCCTGCGAACCCTTGAAGCCGACCGTGCTGGCGTTGGCGACGTTGTTGCCGATCACGTCCAGACTCTTGGATGCTGCATTCAGACCGCTCAGACCTTGTTCGAAACCCATGACAACCTCCTGTTAATATCGATCGCGTGCGCCTTGCGCAACGTTCATTACAAAACCTGCCGCACCGCGCTCAGCGCCACATCGCCGAGTGCCCCCATGCCCAGCGCCGGCCCGCTGGCAGTCAGCGACACGCTGTTCACCATGCCGTAAGACAGCGTCGTCGGGCTGCTCTTGCTGGTACCGACCATGGCCGTCGCGCTGAACCGATAGGTGCCGTCCGCCACGGTCGCGCCGGTATTATCCTTGCCATCCCACGCGAAGTTGACCACCCCGGCCGCGCTTTGCGAACCCAGTTGCAGGGTGCGCACGACATTGCCGCTGGCATCGGTGACGTTCACCGTGACACTGTCCGCCGGCTGGGTCAATTCCACCGCCGCGGTTCCCTGCGCGTTCGCCAGGCTGATCTGGCTGCCCGGCACCAGTGCGGCATGCCCGATCATCGAGGTCGCCTGCAGGGATTGCGACGTGGCCATGCTGGTGCTCAGCGCCTGCACCGTGGCATTCAACTGATTGATGCCGCTGACCGTGGAAAGCTGCGCCATCTGCGAAGTGACCTGCGAATTGTCCATCGGATTGAGCGGATCCTGGTTCTGCAGCTGGGTCACCAGCAGCGTCAGGAAGCGGTCCTGGGTCGCCGCCAGCTGGGAGCTGGCTGTCGAGGTGATCGATTGCGCAGCCGTGGATGAAGTACTGCTCTGCACTGAAGTGGTCATGGCTTTAGCCTCCTTTATTGTCCGATGGTGAGCGTTTTGATCAGCAGGTTCTTGGACGTGTTCATCACATCCACGTTGTTCTGGTAAGAGCGCGACGCCGAGATCATGTTGACCATCTCGTCGACCGGGTTCACGTTGGGCAGCGTCACATAGCCCTGGGCATTCGCCATCGGATGCTGCGGGTCGTAGACGACCTTCATCGGCGAACTGTCCTCCACCACCGCCGCGACCTGCACCCCCTCGCCGGCCTGCCCGGCAATCGGCGTGGTGCTGAATACCACCTGCTTGGCCCGGTACGCTTTGCCGTCCGGCCCCGTGGCGCTGTCGACGTTGGCGAGGTTGCTGGCGACCACATTGAGGCGCTGCGATTGCGCCGTCATGGCCGATCCGGCGATGTTGAATATATTGAATAGTGACATCGTATTCTCCTAGCTACCTTGCCGCCAAGTCGCCCAGCCTGCCGCAAACAACAGAAAGGGCCGACGGCAAAACCAATTTCTAGAA
>JAJZUH010000075.1 GCA_021847165.1 Pseudomonadota bacterium | reverse complement strand
AGCAGGACCTGCTGCGCCGCGATTTCACCATCAACGCCATGGCGCAGGATGCGGACGGCAATCTCATCGACCCGTACGGCGGCCAGGCCGACCTGAAGGCGGGCGTGCTGCGCCATGTCAGCGACGCCTTCGCGGAGGACCCGGTGCGCATTCTGCGCGGCGCGCGCTTTGCCGCGCGTTTCGGTTTCACTCTGGCGCCGGAAACGCTGGCGCTGATGCGCAGGATGGTGGACAACGGCGAAGTGGATGCGCTGGTGGCCGAGCGCGTATGGCAGGAACTGGCGCGCGGCTTGATGGAAAAGCAGCCGTCGCGCTTCTTCACCACGCTGCGCGAGTGCGGTGCGTTGAAGAAGATATTGCCGGAGATGGATGCGCTGTTCGGCGTGCCGCAGCCTGCGCACTACCATCCCGAGATCGACTGCGGCATCCACGTGCTGATGGTGATCGACGATACCGCCCGGTGCGGCCATGCGCTGGAAGTGCGCTTCGCTGCGCTCGGACACGACCTCGGCAAGGCCACCACGCCCGAAGATACGCTACCGCGCCATATCGGCCACGAACAGCGCAGCGTTGACCTGCTCAAGGGCCTATGCGAGCGGCTGCGGGTGCCGGCAGATTGTCGCGATCTGGCGTTGCTGGTTGCGCGCTACCATAGCCATGTGCACAAGGCGCGCGAGCTGCGCGCCGACACCATCGTCAAAGTATTCGATGCCTGTGACCTGTGGCGCAAGCCGGAACGCTTCATGCAGATATTGCTGGCCTGCGAATCCGATGCGCACGGCCGCACCGGGCATGAACACGATGCCTATCCGCAAGCACCTTACCTGCTGGATTGCGCCCGAGCCGCGCAGGCGGTGAAGGCGGGGGAGATCGCGCGCGCCTGTCCGGACAAGAACCTGATCGCCGACAAGGTGCGCGAAGCGCGCATCGTGGCGGTGGAGTCAGTGATCAAAACTGCGTGACTGCTTGCCACGCCTGCAGCTTGTCCGCATAACGCATCCCCGCATGCGCCGGGCTGGTCGAAGGCAGGCGCGCGAATTCCAGCGCGGGCAATTCCTGTTTTCCCAGCACAAACCGTCTGAAACTCTGCTCGGCCTTCGCCCCGTTGAAGTACACGTGCGTGATGCGCGGGTGGCGGGCGAAGAAAGCGGCGAAGTCGTTGGCTGTCTCTGCGCGGATATGCGTATCCAGGCTGCTCTCGCGCACGCACGAAGCCAGCACATCCCACAACGCGATGCCGGATGACTTCAGTGCGTCCAGTCTTGCCGCGTAGGGAAGCGAGGGATGTGCGCCAACCAGCTCGCCCATGATCTTCCAGAAGGCATTCTGCGGGTGGGCGTAATACTGGTGCTGCCGCAGCGATTCTCTGCCGGGCATGCTGCCGAGGATCAGCACGGTTGCCTTGCCGTCGCCAACCGGCGCAAAACTGTGGATGTGCGGCATGTATTCTCGTTCACAGCAGGCGCGACAGGTCGCCGCGCAGGAATCCCGCCAGTGGCTGATCCATCCCCTTGCCCAGCGCGATCACCTTGAACAGTTCGCCCATTTCCGCCGGGCTGGTGAGCTTCTGCAGTTGCGCGGAAAGCGGCGCATAAGCCTTCACGTCTTCCGGCGAGACTTTGGCCAGCTGATCGGTGATCCCGTTATTGATGAGGAAGTGGGCTTGCGAGGTGTAGCCGAGGAAGTGGGCGCCGTGGTCGATGGCCGCCTCCGCCACTGCGGTGAAGTCGACATGTGCGGTGATGTCCTGCAGGCCGGGCAGGTAGAACGGGTCATCATGGGAGTGGTGGCGGTAATGGCACATCAGCGTGCCGCGAGCCCGTTGCGGGTGGTAATACTCGCCCGCGCCGAAGCCGTAGTCGATGAAGATCAGCGCGCCCTTGTCCATGCGCTCGCACAGGCTGGCGATGAGCCCGCGTGCGGTGAGCGAGACTTCGCTCAGGTAATCGTCCGGCACCTTGAGGTTCTTGGCGATGTCGAGCAACGCGGGGACGTCCAGTTCCCTGTCCATCCACAGAAAACGGTTTGATTTGCTGGTCACGCCGCGCTCCAGGATGCGGCGATTCGACCAGTACAGCAGGTGTACCGGCAATGCATCCAGTACCTCGTTGCCGATGACCGCGCCGGAGATCTTCTCCGGCAATGTGTCCAGCCAGCGCACACGTTCGATCAGATGCGGCAGTTTTTGCTGCAAAAGGGAATGCTGGCGTTCGCGCAGGTCGGCGCTCACTTCGAGGATCGAATAGCTTTCCGGCAGGACTCCCAGGCTCTCCAGTGCGCTGAGGATGTCCAATGCGAGCTTGCCGCTGCCTGCCCCGAGTTCGAGGATGTGCGGCGTGCTGGCCCGCATCACCTCGACCAGCTGCCGGGCAAGGGTGTGGCCGAACAAGGAAGACAACTCCGGCGCGGTGATGAAGTCGCCTGCCTCCCCGAACTTGAGCGCTCCTGCTGTGTAATAACCCAGGCCTGGCGCATACAGGGCCAGCTCCATGAAGCGCGAAAACGGGATCCAGCCGCCCTGGGCGGCGATGTCCTGGCGGATGAGTTCGCACAGCTTCGCGCTGTGGACGAGGGCGTCTGGCGTAGGGGCGGGCAGGCTGACGGGCATGGTCGGGTATAATTCGGGAATGGCTAAGTTTAGCAGTTTGAACAGGCGCGTAGCGGGGAAGGTCGGATGCAGGATAAAACGGTACTGGTAACGGGCGGGGCGAAGCGCGTCGGCGCTGCGATCGTGCGCCGCCTGCATGCGGCGGGCGCGAACGTCGCCATCCATTGCCGCTCTTCGCTGCATGAAGCACTGGCGTTGCGCGACGAACTGAACGAACTGCGTCCCGCTTCCGCCGCTGCCGTGCAGGCCGATCTGCTGGAGACCGCCGCCTTGCCGCGCGTCATCGAAGAGACGATGCGGCAGTTCGGCCGCCTCGATGCGCTGGTCAACAATGCCTCAAGCTTCTTTCCGACGCCGTTGGCCGAGATGCAGGAGCGGGACTGGAACGACCTGCTCGGCACCAACCTCAAAGCGCCGGTATTTCTGGCGCAGGCGTGTGCCGCCGAGTTGCGGCGGCGCCACGGCTGCATCGTCAACATCGTGGATATCCATGCCGAACTGCCGATGCACGGGCACCTGCTGTACAACATCGCCAAATCGGGCCTGGCCGGATTGACGCGCGCCCTGGCGCAGGAGCTGGCGCCGCAGGTGCGCGTGAACGGCGTTTCCCCCGGGGTGAACATCTGGCCGGAAAGCGGAGTGTGGCAAGACGAAGAGCAGCGCCGCAAGCTGGTGGCGCGCACGCTGCTGAAGCGCGAAGGCGAGCCGGACGACATCGCCCGGACGGTGCAATTCCTGATCGCCGATGCGCCCTATATCACCGGGCAGATCATCGCGGTGGACGGCGGGCGATCCATCAATATCTGAAGCCATGAACGACATCACTCAACCCATCCATTTCGAGCATCATTCCACCAACTTCAACCGCCTCAAGGGCCGGCTGGAACACATGGTGGGCAAGGCCATCGCCGACTTCAACATGATCGAGGAGGGCGACACCGTGATGGTCTGCCTGTCCGGCGGCAAGGATTCCTATACGCTGCTCGACATCCTGCGCACCCTGCAGAAACGCGCACCCATCGATTTCAGGATCGTGGCGATGAACCTGGACCAGAAGCAGCCGGGCTTCCCCGCCGAGGTGCTGCCGAATTATCTGAAATCGATCGGGGTGGACTTCCACATCGAGACGCAGGACACCTACTCCATCGTCAAGGAGAAGATTCCCGAGGGCAAGACCACCTGCTCGCTGTGCTCGCGCCTGCGCCGCGGCATCATCTACAAGGTGGCGGGCGAACTGGGCGCGAACAAGATCGCGCTGGGACACCACCGCGACGACATGGTGGAAACGCTGTTCCTCAACATGTTCTTCGGCGGCAAGCTGAAAGCCATGCCGCCCAAGCTGGTGACCGACAAGGGCGACCACATCGTGATCCGGCCGCTGGCCTATTGCGCCGAGAAAGACATCGCGCGCTATGCGCGCGGCATGGAGTTTCCCATCATCCCCTGCAACCTGTGCGGCTCGCAGGAGAACCTGCAACGCCAGAACATCAAGGAGATGCTGAACGCGTGGGAGCGCCAGTATCCGGGGCGCAGCCAGACCATCTTCACCGCCATGCAGAACGTCAAGCCGTCGCACCTGCTCGACACTGCCTTGTTCGACTTCAGGCACATCCAGCTGGGGGCGGCGGTGGACGAAGGCGACGTTGCCTTCGATCAGGAGATTTGACGTAAAATTAACATTCTGTGTTGCACACTATCAACCTAACCTTGGATTTGGAGCAAGCTATGCATTCTTGGCAGATTCGTACTTCAGGCATTCTGATCGCACTCTTCCTGGCGGGATGCGCCACGCCGGTCAGCACCAATATCAAACCCTCGGCGGCGCACGTAGCCAAATATAACGATCTGTCGGATCTCAATGTGGTGGCCACGCTGGAAAAGAGCGTGAATGAGGCCAAGGCCGCCAACATGCCGTTCCTCGCCCCGGATTACTACAAGGAAGCCTCGCAAATCCTGAGCGAATGCCAGGGCGCACTGGGCAACAAGCCCAAGGAGGTTCTGGTGAGCAACGCCGCCAAGGGCGAAGCCGTGCTGGAAAAGGGCCGCGCCATGATGGCCATCGTGCAGTATCGCTTCTCCAAGGAACTGGAGTACAAGGCCCAGCTGGAAGAACACAATGCGCCCAAGCTGCTGCCCAAGGAATACGAGAAGGTGATCGGCGACTTTTCCGGCCTGATCGGCAAGGTGGAACGCGAGCAGCCGGACAACATCGACAAGGACAAGGAAGCCCTGCTCAAGTCCATGCTGGACCTGGTGATCATGGCGGTGCAGGAAGGCGCGCTGCGTGACAGCGAACAGATCAACACTGAAAGCAAGAAGCTGAATGCCGAGAAGCAGGCGCCGGTGACCTACGCCGAGGCGTTGCGCGTGTACCAGGATTCTAAGGCCAAGATCGCTGCCGCCCACCACGACAAGGAGCTGGTGCAGCGCATGGGTGCCGCAGCGCTGTTTGCTGCGCGCCATGCGCAGCAGGTGAACGAGCGCGTTGCTGCGCTGCAGGCCCAGCTGAAGATCAGCGCTGCAGGCGGCACGGTTGGCGGCGTGATGGTCGGCGGGGCAATGGCGGGCGGTGGCGGCGCAGTGCAGGTGGGAACGCAGGTGGATGGCAAGCCGTCGGGTCCGGAACGGATCACCCTGGAAAAGCTGGTGCTGCAGGAAGAGGACCGGCTGCTGGGCATTTCGAACGCGCTGGGGCTGAAGGATCTGCGCGACCTGTCGCTGGACAAGCAGGTGGACGAGATCAAGCGCGCCGCGACGGATATCATCCGCCAATCCAAGAATGCGGATATCGCGGCGATCCGGCAGGATTACGAGGCGCGCCTGGAAGCGGCCAACGACGGCATCCAGCAGGGCGTGACGGAACTGGCTGACAAGGACAAGCAACTGGCGGAAAAGGAGCAACAGCTGGAAGCGCAGGCGACGCAACTGGCCGGGAAGGACGCGCAGATCAAGGCGCTGACGGCCAGAGTCGCCAAGCTTGAGGCCGGCGCAAAAACGGCTGCCCAACCCAAGGCGGCCAAGTCCAAAAAGGCCAAACCGGCAAATCAGTAGGCGAAGGCCGGGCGTGGCCGGTTCACGGCTGCGCCGGATTCACCGCGATTTTGAAGATCACCTTGCGTATCGCGCCGCTGCCTACCAGCGGTGCATGCGCATCTTCGGGGAAGAAGATGCAAAAATGATCTGGCGGCACGGCGATCCACGAAGCCGCCGCGTCGTGGAAGAAGCGGATGTCCTTTTCCATGCTGTGTTCGCTCACCGGATTGTGGCAATCGGCTAGCGGCTTCCACCCCATCTCTTCCGACCCATCCAGTACCATCTGGATGTCGATGTAACGCCGGTGTGCTTCCAGTTTCGCCATCGCGCGGGTTTTGCCCTGCGCGTGTTCCACGATGGCGATCAGGTCTTCCCCGAGGAGGTGGTAACGCCCCGGCGCCAGATTGAACAGGTCGGTGTCGCGGATATAGTCGAACGCACGCGGAAACAGCGGATGCAATGCGGCGTAGCGGGCGGATTGGGAGAGGGAGGAGAAGATCATGTTCGTATTATCCTGCAGAGGGCTGCATCGCTCTATCCACGACCGGGAAGCATTCTGGTCAATGTGTTGTCGCGCTTGATGAAGTGATGATACAGGGCCGCCACCGTATGCAGGCCGATGAGATAGTACCCAGCCGTACCGACGAATTCGTGCACTTCCTTGATCTGCGACGCGAGCTCCTTGTTCTGGCCGATCAGGGCAGGCAGCTGCAGGCCGAAGAACGGGATCGGTTTGCCCGAGGCGCTGAGCAAAAGCCAGCCTGTTACCGGCATGCCTATCATCAGCGCATAGAGTGCCAGATGCAACAGCTTGGCGGATATCTGCTGCCAGCTCGGCGGCTCAGGCTGGATGCCAGGCGTGGGGCCGGACAGACGCGCCGCCAGCCGTAGCCAGATCAGCCCGAACACCAGCATGCCGAGCATGGCATGCCAGGTCTTCAGCGCTTCGCGCGGATCGCTGCCTTTGGGATACAGTTCGCGCAGCTCGATGCAGGCATATACTGCGATGAACAGCAGCAGCATCAACCAGTGGATGCCGATGGAAAGCGCCCCGTAACGACCTGCAGTATTCTTCCAGTCCATCGTTTGTCACCTTTCAAAGGCAGGCCGCCTGCCGTAACCAGGCCGAGACCGGGCTGCGCAACATACGGCCCCGACTTACAGGAACCTGGCCACCATACCCTTCGCCAGTTCACCTTGCAATGGTATCCGAACGCGATGCCCGCTGCCCGGTGCGGTGGTGAGCGCCTCGCCTTCAATGCCATGCATTTCCTTCAACTCAACGATGCTGTTTCCGGAAGGATGGATGATCTCCAGCTTGTCTCCAACGCTGAATTTATTCTTCACGTCGATCTCTGCCATGCCATCGTTACAAGCCACGATGTCGCCGACATATTGCTGGCGGAAGCTTTCGGAATGGCCACGCATGTAGTTCTGTTGCTCGTGCGTGTGGTGGCGCTCGTAGAAACCGTCGGTGTAGCCGCGGCTGGCCAGCGCATCCAGCGCACCCAGCAGTTCCAGGTTGAACGGCCGACCCTTGACGGCGTCGTCGATGGCCTGGCGATACACTTGCGCGGTGCGTGCCACGTAGTAGATCGATTTGGTGCGTCCCTCGACCTTGAGCGAATCGATGCCGATCTTCACCAGGCGTTCGACATGCTCGACCGCGCGCAGGTCCTTGGAGTTCATGATGTAGGTGCCGTGCTCGTCTTCCAGCACCGGCATCAGCTCGCCCGGATGATCCTTGCGCGAGATGACATAGACCTTGTCGGCCAGCGGGTGGCGCGGCTGCGAGCCGCAGTCGGACAACGGGCTTTCGCTCAACGCCTTGTCGAAATCGAAGTCGATCTTCCGGATGTCGCCGGTGCCGTCCTCGGCTGCATTGTCCACCTTGTAATCCCAGCGGCAGGAGTTGGTGCAGGTACCCTGGTTGGCGTCGCGGTGGTTGAAGTAGCCGGACAACAGGCAGCGGCCGGAATAGGCGATGCACAGCGCGCCGTGCACGAACACTTCCAGTTCCATGTCCGGGCATTGCTGGCGGATCTCCTCGATCTCGTCCAGCGAGAGCTCGCGCGACAGGATCACGCGGGTAAGGCCCAGCGCTTTCCAGAATTTCACCGCCGCGTAATTGACGGTGTTGGCCTGTACTGACAGGTGGATCGGCATCTCCGGCCAGCGCTCGCGCACCATGGCGATCAGGCCGGGGTCGGCCATGATCAGGGCGTCCGGCTGCATCTCGATCACCGGCTGCATGTCCGCCATGTAGGTCTTCACCTTGGCGTTATGCGGCATCAGGTTGCTGGCGACGAACAGCTTCTTGCCCAGCGCATGCGCCTCCCGGATGCCGGTATCCAGTTCTTCCAGCCGGAATTCGTTGTTGCGCGCGCGCAGGGAGTAACGCGGCTGCCCGGCATACACCGCATCGGCGCCGTAGGCGTAGGCAGTGCGCATCTTGTCCAGCGTGCCCGCCGGCAACAGCAGCTCGGGTGCGCGCAAGGTGCTCATTGGTAGCCCAGCCGCTTCAGTATCTCGAGCGAAGCGTCGGCATGGTTCAGCGTGTAGAAATGCAGCCCGGGCACGCCGTTCGCAATCAGCTTTTCGCACAATTGGGTTACCACGTCGAGGCCGAAGCTTTGCACCGACTCGACGTCGTCGCCGTAGCCTTCCATGGTCTTGCGCATCCAGCGCGGGATCTCGGCGCCACAGTTGTCGGAGAAGCGTGCGAGCTGCGAGAAGCGCACGATCGGCATGATGCCGGGCACGATGGGGGCAGTGACGCCGAGCTTGCGCGTCTCGTCGACAAAGCGGAAATAGGCATCCGCGTTGTAGAAGTATTGGGTGATGGCCGAGTTGGCGCCGGCATTGATCTTGCGCTTGAAATTGAGCATGTCTTCCCGCGGCGAGTGCGCCTGCGGGTGGAACTCGGGATAGGCGGCCACTTCGATATGGAAGTGCTCGCCCGTCTGCGCACGGATGAACGACACCAGTTCGTTGGCGTACTGGAACTCGCCGATGCTGGCCATGCCGGATGGCAGGTCGCCGCGCAAGGCGACGATGCGCTTGATGCCCATGTCCTTGTAGGCGAACAGCAGTGCGCGCACGTTGTCGCGCGTGGAACCCACGCAGGACAGATGCGGTGCCGCGCTGCGGCCCTCGGCATGGATGTGGCGGATGGTTTCCAGCGTGCGGTCCTGCGTGGAGCCGCCTGCGCCGAAGGTGACCGAGAAGAATTCCGGCCCGACCGCGGCCAGACGCTGGCGCACGGCAGTCAGCTTGCCCACACCCTCGGGTGTCTGCGGCGGATAAAACTCAAAACTGATCGGTGTCTTTGTGTTGATTCCCATGTTTTCTCGCAAGTAGTTGTGCGGCGGCTGAACTCAGCGCCCAGGAAAAGATGCTGTACAGGACCGCGCCGAATACGCCGGACCAGAAACTGTCGACCACGAAGCCGCGCAGGATGGAACCCGCGAACCAGAACATCAGCCCGTTGATGACGAAGATGAACAGTCCCAGCGTGAGCATGGTGACCGGCAGCGTGAGCACCAGAAAGATCGGGCGGATGAGCGTGTTGACAAGGCCGAGGACGAAGGCCGCGACGAACGCTTCCGTGAATCCGTCCACGTGGATGCCCGGCACGAAGTTCGCCACCGCCACCAGGGCGAGGGCGTTCAGGGTCCAGATGAGCAGCAGTCTTGGCAGCATCTTCTTCTTTGACAAGTTAAGAGGGGCGAACCTGACGTCCGCCCCTCGCCATCATACCCCCAACCAGT
>JAJZUH010000074.1 GCA_021847165.1 Pseudomonadota bacterium | reverse complement strand
ACCATGCTGGCTGACGACAAGGCGCTTGAAGACGTGGTGATGCGGCCGGACGGCATGCTCGAGCACCTCGCAGCGGATGCCATCCATGTCTCGTGCAGCACGGTCAGCGTCGCTTTATCGGCCAATCTGGCGCTTGCGCATGGCCGGAGACGGCAAGGTTATGTCGCGGCGCCCGTGTTCGGCCGTCCTGATGCTGCTGCATCGGGCAAGCTCTTCATGGTGGCGGCAGGCAAACAGGAAATGATGGCAAAGGTCATGCCCCTGTTCGACGTACTCGGGCAGCGCACTTTCGTGGTATCCGATGTGCCGGAAAAAGCGAACCTGGTGAAATTGAGCGGCAATTTCATGATCGCCACAGTGATCGAGTCGTTGGGGGAGGCGATGTCCCTGGTGGAAAAAGGCGGGGTGGATCGACACCAGTATCTGGAACTGTTGACCTCCAGTCTGTTTAACGTGCCCATATACAAGAACTATGGCGGCATGATCGCCAATCGCAACTTCGAGCCGGCCGGTTTTGCGGCCCGGCTTGGCCAGAAGGATTTGAAGCTGGTACTGTCGGCTGCAGAAGAATTGCAAGTGGCGCTGCCTTTTGCCAATATCCTGCGCGATCGCTTCCTCAACCTTGCCGCCCATGGCGGCGAGAATATGGACTGGTCGGCAATCGGCAGCCTGGCAGCGCGGGATGCCGCTCTGCAGGCTTGAGAGATGTGCAACAAACTAAGGAAATCTACCCGTGAGCGAGCAGCATAATCGGATCAAGGTACTCAGCGCCGGCATCTTCAGCCTGATCCTCGTACTTGGCATCGCCCGTTTCGCCTATACACCGCTCTTGCCGTTGATGCAGCACCAGGCTGGCCTCGGCGTTGCAGCCGCCGGCTGGCTGGCCGCCATCAATTATGCCGGCTATCTGAGCGGCGCCCTGATAGCCACCCTGATCAGCGACATGGTGCTGAAGGATCGCCTCTACCGTATCGGCATGATCCTGGCCATCGTCAGCACTGCCATGATGGGGCTGACCACCGATTTCACCGTCTGGGCCGTGTCGCGTTTCGTTGCGGGGCTGAGCAGTGCAGCCGGTCTGCTGTTAGGCAGCGGACTGATCCTCAACTGGTTGATTCGGCACAACCACCGCAGCGAACTGGGCATCCACTTTTCCGGAATCGGTCTGGGGATTGCCAGTGCCGCCGCTGCCGTGTCATTGATGAACCACTGGCTGAACTGGAGCGAGCAATGGTTCGCGCTCACGGCCCTGGGGTGCCTGCTGCTTATCCCCGCCTTGCGCTGGCTGCCGCCGCCCGATCGGAGTGCGGTGACCAGGAGCGGGCAAAAGATGGAAGATGCGCCGCCGAGCGCGGCTTTCATGCGCCTTTTTACCGCCGCGTATTTCTGCGCAGGCGTGGGTTATGTGGTCAGCGCGACCTTCATCGTCGCAATCATCGACCATATTCCGGGGCTTGCGGGAAAAGGAGGCCTGGTGTTCCTGGTCATTGGGCTGGCTGCTGCGCCATCATGCATTGCATGGGACTTGATCGCCCGGCGCATCGGGAAACTCAATGCGCTGATTGCCGCCGCTGTGCTGCAGATCATCGGCATCATGCTCCCGGTCATGGCTGAAGGATTGCTGGCATCGCTCATCGGCGCGCTGCTGTTCGGCGGCACGGTCATGGGCATCGTGAGCCTTGTGCTTACCATGGCCGGACAGTACTACCCGACCCGACCTGCCAAGATGATGGGCAAGATGACCTTGTCCTACGGCGCAGCACAGATCATCGCTCCGGCCATCACCGGGTGGCTGGCTACCCGTTTTGGCAGCTATGCAGCCGGGTTGTACCTGGCGGGGGGGATAATGGTTGCGGGTACCTTGCTGCTTTTGATGCTCAAGGCCGTGGAGAAACGCGAAGTGGCGCGCAATTCGGTGTTGCCGGCCTGATGGATATTGCAATCCTGCGCAAGTGACACTTCCATCGTGCGCAACTTGGTATGATAGCGCCAGGGAGCCAGGAATAATAATCGCCAGAAGAGTTATTGAGTGTTCTGGGCGCGCTCGATAATCTGAAAACAGGAGTGGTGTCGAATCGACGGCCACACGCGCGGAAACCGGCAAAACATGACGAAAGCAGAATCGCAACTGAAGCGCTATAAGGCGTTGATGAACAATGCGCTGGATGGGCTTCACGTGCTGGACATGCAGGGCAATGTAATAGAGGCCAACCAATCCTTCTGCGATATGCTGGGATATACCCCGGCAGAAGCGCTCAAGCTGAACATCGCCGACTGGAATTCGCAATGGTCCAAGGATGAGCTGTTGCAGCGGATCAGGAATTTCGCGGGAAAAAGCGCGCGCTTCGAGACAGTCCACCGTCGCAAGGACGGAAGGCTGATCGATGTGGAAATCAGTACGGCTGGCGTGGAGATAGACGGGCAGACTTATTTGTTTGCTTCGAGCCGCGACATCACGTTACGCAAGAAAGCCGAAAAATCACTGCAGGAAAGCGAAAAGCGCTTGCGCAGCATCATCGAAACCGAGCCCGAATGCATCAAGGTCGTCGATGCCAGGGGGCAACTGGTGGAGATGAATGCCGCCGGTCTGGCCATGCTGGAAGCCGACTCCCTTGCCGAGGCGCAGCAAAAAAATCTCCTGAGTTACATTCATCCGGATGACCGGGCTGCCTTCACAAACCTGCATCGCAAGGTCATGGGCGGCGAGAGCGGGAAACTCGAATTCCGGGTCACGGGACTGAAGGGGGCGGCCAGATATCTGGAAACCCACGCGACACCGCTGCGCGACCAGAACGGCGAGATCACTTCGTTGCTGGGCGTTACCAGAGACATCACCGAACGCAAGGTGGCAGAAGAGAAGCTCAAGAAAATCCAGGCCAGCCTGGCCGCTGCCCAGGAACTGGCGCATATCGGTTCATGGGAATGGGATGTACGTAGCAACATGGCCCTGTGGTCGGACGAGACGTACCGGATATTCGGCATCGAGCAGGATGAGTTGAGCGAACACCGGAAGAATTTCCTCGATCTGATCCATCCGGAAGACCGGCAGAGTGTGGATCAGGCTTTGAGCGATGCCCTGAACGGCGTAAAGCAGTACGATGTCGATTACAGGATACGCCGGACAGACGGCAAGTCCAGGGTCATTCATGCTTTGGCTGAAGTAATGCGCGATGGGGAAGGCAAACCCGTTGCAATGCGCGGCACCGTGCAGGATATAACCGAGCGCAAGGAAGTCGAGCAGAAGATCCAGTTCCTTACCCAGATTTATGCTGCACAGTCCCAAACTAACCAGGCATTGATCGAGAGCAAGGACGAGGCTAGCCTGTTTGACCGGATATGCCGCATCGTGGTGGAGTTCGGCGGCCTGGAATTGGCCTGGATAGGGGTCAACGAAGAAGAGAGCGGCAGGATCAAGCCGGTATCGGCTTACGGCCGCCACACGGATTACCTCGACAATATCGCTATTTCTTCGCGTGAAGATGAGCCCACGGGAAGGGGGCCGACGGGCACGGCGTTCCGGGAAAAGCGTTCCATCTACATCCAGAATCAAAAGACGGATCCCATGCTGGCCAATTGGCGTACGCAGACCGTCAAATATGGCTGGGGCTCGTCCGGAACCGTCCCCATCCTGCGTGGGGGCAAGTCCTACGCGGTCCTGGCTTTCTATCATACGGAAGAAGGTGTCTTCACCGGTGAGATCATCGGCTTGCTCAATGAAATGGGCAAGAATATCGGGCGCGGGCTGGACCGGTTCGACCTTGAGCAGGAAAAGCTGAAAGCCCAGGAGTCGATGCAGCTGGCCGCGACGATCTACCGGACGAGCGTGGAAGCCATCATGGTGACGGACCAGAACAACCGCATCGTCGAAATCAATCCGGCGTTCACCGCCATTACCGGATATACCCTGGAAGAAGTGAGAGGCCAAGACCCCAGGATGCTGCAATCCGGCAAGCACAACAAGCAGTTCTATCAGGAAATGTGGCAGTCGATCCTGAGTACCGGGCATTGGCGGGGCGAGATATGGGATCGCCACAAGAATGGCAGGTTGCATGCCAAACTGATCAACATCAGCCTGATCCGTCATCCGGATGGCAGTATCTATCGATTTGTCGCGCAGTTCTCCGACATCACCGACAAGAAGCAGAAAGAGGAGCTGATCTGGAAGCAGGCCAACTTCGATTCGCTGACCGGGCTGCCTAACCGGCACATGTTCCGCAACCAGCTGGAGCAGGAATTGCTGAAGTCGCAACGCAGCGGTTCGCCGGTGGCACTGCTTTTCATCGACCTGGACCGCTTCAAGGAAATCAACGACGCCTTGGGACATGCCAAGGGCGACCTGTTGTTGATGGAAGCGGCGCACCGCATCAAGATGAATGTGCGGATCCCCGATATGGTGGCCCGGCTGGGGGGCGACGAGTTCACCGTGATCCTGCCGGAATTCGGTGAACGCCTCCATCTGGAACGGATCGTGCAGGATCTGATCACCGAACTGGTCAAACCCTTCGATCTGGGCGATGGGCATATGGGATTCATCTCGGCCAGCATCGGCATCACCGTGTATCCGGACGATGCGGACGACATAGGCGGATTGCTGAAACATGCAGACCAGGCGATGTATGCGGCGAAGGCGGAAGGGCGCAACCGTTTCAGCTACTTCACCCAGTCCATGCAGCAGGAAGCAAGAGAGAAACTGGCCCTGACCAACGATCTGCGGCAGGCACTGGCCCGCAACGAGTTGCATGTTTACTATCAGCCCATACTGGAGCTGCACAGCGGGCAGATTTCCAAGGCCGAAGCCCTGTTGCGCTGGAAGCATCCCGTGCGCGGCATGGTCAGCCCGGCCATCTTTATTCCACTGGCTGAAGAGGCGGGGCTCATCCATGAGATCGGCGACTGGGTGTTCCAGCAGGCGGTTGCCCGGGTGGCGGACTGGCGGAAGCGTTTCGGGCGCATCATCCAGGTCAGCGTCAACAAATCCCCGATACAGTTCGAGCAGCCCGAGAAGTACATCTGGCAAACCCAGATGCAAGAATTGGGCATTCCGGGGAACGGGATCACCGTCGAAATCACCGAGGGGCTGTTGCTCAAGGAGTCGATCAGGGCCAAGGAACGCCTGCTGGAGTTCCGCAACCGCGGCATCGAGGTGTCGATCGACGATTTCGGCACCGGTTTTTCTTCTCTTTCCTATCTCATGCAATTCGACATCGATTACCTCAAGATAGACCGTTCCTTCGTCCAGGACCTGGAAAAGAACGAGGATGACAAGGCCCTGACCGAGGCGATCATCGTGATGGCGCACAAGCTCGGGATCAGGACCATTGCGGAAGGTGTGGAGACCGAGCAGCAGCGGGACCTGCTGAAATCGTTCGGCTGCGACTATGTGCAGGGTTTCCTGTATTCGCCGGCAGTGCCTGCAGCAGAATTCGAAAAGATGGTCGCACGCAGGACGATAGGCTGACTTTGCTTTCATTGCCGGCTACAGCATGAACGAATCGGGTTACTGGATATTGCGAAGCGGAGGCCAGCTTCTTACGACAGGTGAAGGCGAGAGGATTTTTCCGCGCGGAACAGCCGCGGATTTCGGAAACCCACTGGACGTATTAGCGGTGGGCGAATGGCTGGGACTGCCTTGTCATGCGGCAGAACTGGACAGGCTGCCGGATGGCCTTGCGGGAGAGTGGATGCCATTGCGCAGCTTGCTCAATACGGCGGGGGCGGAGGCGATCTCCCTGGCCAGGCGCGCGGTGTTGCTGCTGGATTGGCAGAAGAACCATCGCTACTGCGGCAGATGTGGCACGCCCACCTCCAGGAGGCAGGAGGAGTTTTGCATGGTATGCCCGGCCTGCGGCCTGGTGGTTTATCCAAGGATATCGCCCGCAGTCATGGTGCTGATCAGGCGCGACAACGAACTGTTGCTGGCGCGGAGTCCGCGTTTCAAGCCCGGCGTGTACAGTGCGCTGGCCGGTTTCGTCGAGGCGGGCGAAACCCTGGAGCAATGCGCGATACGGGAAATCCGCGAAGAGGTGGGGCTTGAGATAAGCAATCTCCGCTATTTCAGGAGCCAATCCTGGCCCTTCCCGGATTCCCTGATGGTGGCATTCTTTGCCGACTATGCCGGGGGATCGATCACGCCCGAACCGTCGGAGATCGAAGATGCCCGATGGTTTTTGCCTGACGCATTGCCGCCGTTGCCGGAACCGGTCAGTCTCGCCCGTCAACTGATCGACGCAGCCTGTTCCCGACTGGATACTGGAGGGCTTGGGTTATACTGAAAAAGGGAGCGGTTGAGGGGATAACAGCGACGACACAAGATCGTCGCGGGCTGGCTCCAGGCAACACCTATTAAAACAATAAAATATTTCAGATTTACCAGCGGACAGGCCTGCCGCCGAATTGTGCGGGGAGGTCTGGCCTGGTTCGGGGTGATGATGAACAGGGGGGCATCATGGGAAACGCCGATACGCTCAAGTATCAAGGCAGAACTGGATGGCCGGCACGGAAAATATTTGATGAATGATCGGCGATCCATTGCACTATGAAGACTAAGGTACGACAGGGACTCTTTTCAATTTCCATTTTATTTCTGGCTGCCAAGGGAGGGTGGGCGGCCGATTCCATAAGTGACCAGGATTTCCTGCAGGAATTTCCCGTGGTATTGAGCGCTTCGCGCCTGTCGCAGCCTTTGTCCGAGGCGCCCAATGCGATGACCGTGATCGATCGCAAGATGATTGCGGCATCGGGATTCCGTTCGCTTCCCGATGTATTCAAGCTGGTGCCGGGCATGTACGTCAGTTATTACGCCGGCTCGCAGGCAGTTGTTTCCTACCATGGCGCATTGAGCCAGGATGCGCCTGGCATGCAGGTGCTGATAGACGGCCGCAGCGTGTATCTCCCGCCGTTCAATACCGTGGATTGGGCGCTGTTGCCCATCACCCTGGACGATATCGAACGCATCGAGGTGATACGCGGCCCGGCTGCCGCCTCGTATGGCGAGAATTCGGTGCATGGCGTGATCAACATCATCACCCGCGATGCGGGCGCGGTGACGGGCACGAGCATTTCCAATACCCGGGGCAACAAGGGCATCAATGATGCGGCGGTGCACTTCGGCAAGCACGATGAGAATCTGGACTACCGGGTCACGCTGGCTTATACGGCCGATAACGGTTACGACAATCTGACTTCGCCGCCCAACAACATCACCATTACCCAGGCTCAGGGCAACGGATTGCTCAACAACACCAACGACAGCAATCAGGCGCGCCTGATGAATTATCGTGCCACCTATCATCCGAATGCGGTGGACGATGTCGATGTCCAGTTCGGCTTCAGTCACGACGTGATGGGCGTGGGTTTCTGGGACAGCACGCTCGACAAGCCGCACGACATGTCCGGATATTCCAATACCGAGCAGATCGAATGGCTGCACCGGAACGACGATACCTCGGAAATGAGCCTGCGTTTCTACCATATCCAGCACAGCACCAACGAGAGTTACCAGCTCGGGATTCCGGCCTACATGGTTGCCACGTCGATGAATACCGGACGGAACGAAATCGAGTTCCAGCATACCTTGAGGACCTCGGAGATGAACCGGCTGGTTTATGGGGCAGGCTATCGCCAGGACAAGGTCGACGGCTATTCATACTATCCGCTGGTTGCCCCCGCCGTTTTTCCAGCCTCGTTCACGCTTCATGAATCGCGCGTATTTGCCAGCGACGAGTGGCGCTATACCGAAAAGCTGATCTTCAATACGGGGGGCATGCTGGAAAACGATGCCATGGGCAACAGGGAGTTCTCGCCGCGCGTTTCCCTGAATTACCATGTATTGCCCCAACAAACCGTGCGCATAGGGGCATCGGTTGCGCATCGAACCCCCTCGCTGGGAGAGCAATATGCCAGCCAGGCCAACCAGTACCAGCTTGGCTACAAGTATGAGCCCAGCCCGTACATCACTTCTGCCGGGCTGACGCCGGAAAAAATACTGTCGCGCGAAATAGGATATCTCGCCGAACTGCGCGACATGAACACCTCTGTCGATCTGCGTCTCTTCAGCGATCAGATGAGCAACATGATCTATCCGTTGCCCAATTCCGCCCAATGGGGGAACGGCATGACCGCGAATTACCGAGGGGTTGAAACGACCATCAAGTATTCCTTCGGCGATATCAGCGATCTGACATTCAACTACACTTCGGAGAACGTCGACAGCAACAGCTCTTCCTTGTCGATGGGGCAGTTGACTCCGCTGGCCACCAGCCTGCCCAGGAACATCGTCAGCATGCTGTATTCGCAGCGGCTGCCCAACGATGCTTCATTCAGTGCGGCCTATTATTTCCAAACCTCCATGCAGGGATTTGATCGCGGCCCCATCGATTTCCAGCCGCAACACCGCCGCGTCGATATGCGCCTGGCGCAGCCATTCAGGGGGATAGGCGGCATGAACGGGGAAATGGCGTTGGTGGTGCAGAACCTGTTCAGCAACAACTACACCGAATACATTGCCACCGCCTTATTCGATCGGCGCGCGTTCGTCACGCTGACCCTGCATTGGCAATAACATGCTGACGGATGTGGCGCTCCCGGCAGCGGTGCTGGCTGCGCCGGGTCAGAACCAGATTTCCGGATAGCGTCTCGATGCCGGCAGATTGTTGAACAGGAGCGCTACCGCAAGCAGGATCAGCGGGCCTATGGTTGCCGGTATCAGCACGTACATAAATCCCAGCTTGTGTATCGCCGCCGAACCGGTCACTGCGATCAAGGCAGTCGCGCCACCGGGCGGATGCAAGGTCCGGGTCAGGTGCATGAGGGCGATCGCAGTGGCAACCGCGACGGATTCGGCGAGCCAGGGATACTGATGCAGCAATTTCCAGCACACGACGCCGACGACCGCGGAGAGCATATGGCCGCCCACCAGATTGCGCGGTTGCGCCAGGGGGCTGCGTACGGCGCCGTAGACGAGGACGGCCGAAGCGCCAAAGGAGCCGATCATGAGCGACAGGTCGGTCCCCTCGAAGAAGAAATGATCGACCCATGCGACTGCCGCAATTCCCAGGAACGCGCCGACCCACGACAGGACGACTTCCTCGTTGTTGACGCGCGGCGGCCCCCCGCGTGTCGTACCGCTCATCTTGCGGAAGTATTCAGGTATTTTCATGGCAAGGCTTCCATGTCATAAGCCTTCAGGAAGTCCTTGCGCAACAACAACCCAAGCAATTTCCCGTCATCATCGACAACAGGCAGGCTGCGGCCTTCATGCCGGTGGAAGGCGCCGATGATTTCTCCGATACCCGCATCTTTTCTGACCGTAATGGCGGGCGATGTCATCGCCTTGTGCACCGGCGTTTCATGGCAGCGATGCTGGAATTCGAACGACTCTTCCAGCATGCTCAGCAGCAACTCAAGAAATGTGCCGACCTGGAGACGACG
>JAJZUH010000073.1:4105-9561 GCA_021847165.1 Pseudomonadota bacterium | reverse complement strand
TGCGGGCTATCTCGGCCAGGCCAATATCACCTGGGACGACAGCGAGCGCGGGCGCGGGCCAACGGGAACGGCGATCCGCGAAGGACGCACCCAGGTCAACCAGAATTTCCTCACCAATCCGCTGATGACCCCATGGCGCGCCGCAGCGGTGCAGCATGGCTATCAGTCGAGCATCGCCTTGCCGCTGGAGCTGGGGGAGGAGCGCGGCGCGCTGACGATCTATGCGGAAGAACCGGATGCATTCTCCGGAGAGGAGGTCGTGCTGCTGGAAGAACTGGCGGCCGATCTGGCCTTCGGCATCGTCTCCCTGCGTACGCGGAAGGAGCGGGACCGCATCGAATCCGCGCTGCGTCGCAGCCTGGAAAATATGGTCATGGTCATCGCCGCGACGCTGGAGATGCGCGATCCCTACACGGCCGGACACCAGCGCCGGGTGGCCGAATTGTCGACGGCCATCGCCCGCGAGATGGGCTTGCCGCCAGAGCGAGTGCATTTCCTCGGGCTGGCGGCGTCGATCCACGACCTGGGCAAGATCCAGGTGCCGGTGGAGATACTCAGCAAGACGGGCCTGATATCCCCGCTCGAGATGGACGTGATCAAGCGGCATGCCCAGGCCGGGTACGAGATTCTCAAGGACATCGATTTTCCCTTCCCGCTGGCGCAATGGATCAGGCAACACCATGAACGGCTGGATGGATCGGGCTATCCGCTCGGGCTGAAGGGAGAGGCCATCCTGCCCGAATCGCGCATCCTCAGCGTGGCCGACGTGGTGGAGGCGATCTTCTCGAATCGCCCCTATCGTGCCGGCCGTGGCATCGACGCCGCCTTGCAGGAGATCAGCAACGGGCGGGGTGTGTTATACGACGCGGCAGTGGTGGATGCCTGCCTCCGTCTGTTCCGCGAGCGGGGTTTCGGTTTTTCGTCCTGACCATGCCGCCGTCGCGCGGCATTCCGGCAGTCCCGTCAATTCATTCCAGGCTGACCGCAGGCGGCGATGTGCTGGCGGACTTCTTCGGCGTGCGCACCAGTAGCAGCAACGGCAGCATCAGCACGAAGTTCAGCGTGGCGAACCAGAAGCTGTCGATGTAGCCGATGTTCTGTGCCTGGTGCAGCACCGCCCTGGCAGCCATTGCTACGCCTTGCGGATCCTGCGTGCCGAGATGGAGCGGGGCGAGATAGTTGCGCAACGCCTCGCTGTACGGGGTGATGTCGCCGCGCAACAGGCTCCAGCTTTTCTGGGTGCTGCGCGAGAAATAGGTGGCCAGGATGGCGATGCCGAACGAAGAGCCGACTGCGCGAATCAGGCTGTAAATACCCGCGGCCTCGGCCGCAGTCTCCTTGGGCAGGGTGGTGAAGGCGAGCGTGGAGATCGGCACGAAGATCAGTCCCATGCCCATGCCCTGCAGCATCATCGGCACGATCAGGTCGTTTGCGGTGATGTCGCCGGTGAACCGGGTCATCAGATAGTTGCCCGCGATGCTGGCGCAGATGCCGGCGAAGATGAAGTTGCGCGGCGGGATCCTGTTGACGAACTTGCCGACGAAGATCATCACCAGGAAAGAGGCGAGTCCGCGCGGTGCCATGTAGAGACCGGCCTCGAAGGTGGGGTAGTCGAGAAATTCCTGCAGGAACAGCGATTGCAGCAGCATGCCGCCGAAGAAACCGATGCCGATGGTGGTCATGATCAGGCTGGCGACCAGGTAGTTGCGGTCGCGGAAGATGCGCAGGTCGAACAGCGGATGATGCTTGCCGGTCAGCGTATAGACGATGAAGAAGAGCAGCGAGATCACGGTGACGAAGGCGGCGAATATCAGCGTCTGCGAACTGAACCAGTCGTCCTGGTTGCCGCGATCGAGGATCAGTTGCAGTGCGCCGATGCCCAGGGCCAGCGAGGCGAAGCCCAGCCAATCCATGCGCCGCTCGCGCGTCGGGGTGTCGTGCACATGGCGCATCGCAAGGACGAACGAGACGATCCCCACCGGCAGGTTGATATAGAAGGTCCAGCGCCAGCTCAGCTGTTCGGTGAGCCAGCCACCCAGGGTCGGTCCCATGATGGGGGCGACCATCACGCCCATGCTCCAGATCGCCATCGCCTTGCCGCGCTGTTCGCCGGGAAAGATCTGCAGCATGATGGATTGCGACAGCGGCACCAGCGCTGCGCCGAACACCCCTTGCAGGAAGCGGAACAGCACCATTTGCGCCAGCGAGACGGCCATGCCGCACAGCGCCGAGGTGATGACGAATCCGGCGATACTGATCAGCAGGAAACGCTTTTGCCCGATGCGGTCGGTGATGAAGCCGGTAAGCGGCATGATGATGGCCGAGGCGATCAGGTAGGAGGTCAGCACCCAGCTGATGTTGTCCGGCGTGGCGTCGAGCTGTCCCACCATGTTGGGCAGGGCCACGTTGATGATGGTCGTGTCCAGCACCTGCATGATGGTCGCTGCCATCACGGCGATGCCGGTCAAGACGCGATTGCTGTCCATGGCGCTGCTATTTCAGTTGCACGCTCACGGTCGCCGTTGCACCGATGCGCAAGGGGTGCTCGGCATCGGTCGGCGCCAGCTTGATGCGCACCGGCACACGCTGTGCGATCTTCACCCAGTTGCCGGTCGCATTCTGCGGCGGCAGCAGCGAGAAGGCGGTGCCGGTGCCGCCGGACAGGCTTTCCACCGTGCCCTGGAAATGCTGGCCGGGGTACATGTCGATCCGGATGTCCGCGTTCTGGCCGGGATGGATGCCGACCAGCTCGGTTTCCTTGAAGTTGGCATCGATATGGAAACTGTTATCCGCGATGAGGGCGAACAGCGGCACGCCGACGCCGACCAGCGATCCCGCAGTCAGGGTCAGGTTGCTGATCTGGCCGTCCTGGGCTGCAATGATGCGGGTATGCTCCAGGTCGAGTTTGGCCTGGTCGATGGCGGCCTGCGCCTTCAATACGTCACCGCGCTCGTTGGTCTTTTCCGGAGCGGACAGCGCCTTGGCCAGTTTGGCGCGCGCCTGTTCCAGCGTTGCCTGCAAGGCCTGCATGCGCGTCTGCGCATCGTCCAGCGATTGCTGCGAGAGAAAATGCTGTGCCACCAGTTCCTTGTCGCGGATGTAGGTGCTGCGCGCATTGGCAAGGTCGCTCTCGGCCTGGTTGACCAGCGCACGGGCGGCGGCGACTTCCGCGTTGTCCTGGCGCGCGGCCTGCCGGGCGAGCGCGAGGTCCGCCTGTGCACGTTCCAGCGCGATGGCGAAGGGTTCAGGGTCGATATCGAACAGCGCATCGCCCTTGTGCACATGCTGGTTGTCCTTGACATGCACGGCCACGACGCGGCCGCTCACCTGTGCGGCGACGTTGACCACGTCGGCGTTGATGTAGGCGTTCTCGGTGCTGCGCGAGTTGCCGTAGAGGTAATAGAAGGCGAGGGCGCCGAGCAGTGCGGCGAGGATCAGCGCGACGGCGATCTTGTTCCGGTGGGCCTTGAGGCTTTCCATGTACGCTCCTCGGCTACGGGGTCAGTTTGCTGCGGATGCTCTGGAGCACCGCCAGCGCGGTGCCGATGTCCCGTTCGTCCGATCCGGCGAGTATCTCCTTGCGCAGCTCGGCGGCACTGCTGCGGATACGCTCTACGGCCTTCTTGCCGGTGGGGGACAGGTACAGGTGTTTGACGCGC
Source organism: Pseudomonadota bacterium (assembly GCA_021847165.1). Taxonomy (GTDB): domain Bacteria; phylum Pseudomonadota; class Gammaproteobacteria; order Burkholderiales; family Gallionellaceae; genus Sideroxyarcus. The sequence continues at coordinate 5,902 of JAJZUH010000073.1, read as the reverse complement.
CGGTCGGTCTCGCTGCCGCAACGCTTGAGCAGGCCTTCCTGTTCCATGTGGTCGACTTGCTTGACCAGCGTGGCGGCCTCGATGCCCATGTTTTGCGCCAGTTCGCAGTGGGTGCAGCCGTCGTTGCGCGAGAGGTGCAGCAATAGCAGCCAGCGCGAATGCGAAAACCCCAGAGGCCGCAGACGCCGATCCAGCTCGGTGCGCCAGGCATGTGCGACCTGATGCAGCGATTCTGCGAATTGTTCATCCAGTGCTTTCATCGGTTGTTTGTGTACTAATTATTAGGATGCTAATAATTCTCGTACAAGCGGCCGCTTTTGTCGAGTGCCCATCGCCTGCTTATGGTTATAGCGCGGCCGATATCGAGGCGAGCGATGCGTCGTCCAGTCGATCGAGGTGCACTACCTTGGCGGCATCCAGCTGCACGAAATTGTGTGCGGTGGAGCGCAGATAAGCCGGGTCGTAATGCTGGAGCAGCAGTTTTTCCACCAGCACAGGCCAGTCCCCCTGTTCCGCCAGTTGCTGCCAGTGGTCCAGCACCTGACGGCCATGCAGAGGCAGCAGCGGGGTGAGGCGCTTGACGAGCAATGCCGGGTCGTTCAGGAAGTGGGCATAGTCTTCCATGAGCAGCTGCACGCGCGCAGCGACGGGGGCTTCGAGCAGCAGGCATTCGGAGCCGCGTATCCGCTGCAACAGCTGTTCGGGCATGGCGATCAGGCCGATCTTCTTGCTCTCGGCCTCCACGAAGACGGGCCGTTGCTGGTCGAAGCGATGCAGCATGTCCCAGATACGGCTCTCGAACATCTTCTGTGCGGGTTGCGGTTCGTTCGGCAGGTTGCCGAGCAGGGAGCCGCGATGCTGAGCCAGTGCCTCCAGGTCGAGCACCTGCGCCCCCTGTGCCTGCAACACCCGCAGCAAGCGGCTTTTGCCGGAACCGGTCGGGCCGCATACGACGCGGAAGTGCAACTTCCCCGGCAAGGTCTCCAGGTCGGCGAGCACCTGGCGCCGGTAGCTTTTATAACCGCCATCCAGCCTGCCGACCGACCAGCCGACCTGCGCGAGGATATGGGCCATCGCACCGCTGCGCTGGCCGCCGCGCCAGCAATAGACCAGCGGTTTCCACTGCTTCGGTTTGGCGCTGAACAGATTGTCCAGATGGTGGGCGATGTTGCGCGCGATCAGCGCCGCGCCGAGTTTCTTGGCTGCAAAGGGCGAGTCCTGGCTATACAGGGTGCCGACCCGCGCGCGTTGTTCGTCGTCCAGGACGGGGGCACTGATGGCACCGGGGATATGGTCTTCCGCATACTCGGCGGGCGAGCGCACGTCGACGATTTCGTCGAAATCGGATAGTTGTGATACGGTGGCGACCCTTGGATTCTGCATTATTTGTTTTTGCCACAGAGATCGCAGGGTACACAGAGGGAAACGCGGAGAACGAAACGGTTTGTTCCGATTTTCCGGGGTTGCTTTTGCGAGTTGGGCAAAAAACCGCCCATCCCTGCCTGAATCACTTCTCTGTGTGCTCTGTGTCCTCTGTGGCTAATCAGGTTTTTTTAAGATGAATGACACTATAAAACTTACTCAATACTCACACGGCGGCGGCTGCGGCTGCAAGATTGCGCCCGCGGTATTGGCCGAGATGCTTGCTGCGATGCCGCAGCCGCCATCTTACCCGAACCTGCTGGTCGGTACCGAAAGCAGCGATGACGCTGCAGTGTACAAGCTGAATGAAACGCAGGCCATCGTGGTCACCACCGATTTCTTCATGCCCATCGTGGACGATGCGCGCGACTTTGG
>JAJZUH010000073.1:0-4005 GCA_021847165.1 Pseudomonadota bacterium | reverse complement strand
CCGCAGACCAGCGGCGGTTTGCTGGTGGCGTGCGCGGCGAACGAAGCGGACAGGGTGCTGGCGACCTTCAAGGAACAGGGTTTCGCTGCGGCTTGCACGATCGGCCGGATGGTCGCCGGCGAGGCGCGCGTCAAGGTGGGGTGAAGGCTACAGCAGGCGCAGCGACGGTCCTGGCGTTTCGGATTGTCCCTTGGCGTCGGCCTGTTTGTTGAGCAGGTCGACGATATCCAGATGTTTGGCCTTGATGGCGAGGTCGATGGGGGTGCTGCCATCCTGGTATTTGGCAAAACGGTTGGCCCCCTTGTCGAGCAGCAATTTGACGACCTGGGTATGGCCGTTGTTGGCGGCCTTGTGCAATGACGTCCAGCCGTCGGATGTTGACGCATTCACGTCGGCGCCGCGCGAAATCAGGTAGGCGCAGGCGATCAGGTGGCCGCGCGTTGCCGCCTGCATCAGCGCCGTCCAGCCGAACTGGCTGGGCGCATCCGGTTCGGCGCCTTTCTCGATCAACATCTTCAATACTTCCGTGTGGCCGTTGTAGGCAGCCCAGTGCAGCGGCGTATAGCCGTTCTTGTCCTGCGTGGAGACTCGCGCGCCGCACTTGATCAGGAGTTCGGCGAAAGCCAGGTTGCCGTTGAAAGCCGCAACCATCAAGGGCGTCCAGTTGCGGTCGTCGCGCACTTCCAGGTCCACGCCGCACGACAGGAATATCTGCACCGCATTCTGGTTGTTGTCGTCCACCGATTTCAGCAGGCCGTTGGCCGTGAAGTCGTAGCCGTACTGCAGGAGTTCGTTGCGCTTGTATTCGGGGATGTCTTCCCAGGCCTGGGCCTCTTTGCCCGCATTTTGCAGTTCGTGCAGGTAATTGCTCAGCCGGATGATCTCCATGGCCGCCTCGGGGGGAAAGCCTTCGCGTTCGCCACCGCGCTTGTCCACCATCAGGTCTTGCAGGTAGGCATCGATATGCGGTGTCTGCCACAGTTCCAGCAGCTTGTTGAACACGCGCGGGAACCTTTCTTCCAGCACACGCGGATAGATGTCTTCCTTGCCATTCAGCAGTTTGAGTAATCTCGGGTTCATTAATCCTGGTACTGTCCGGCGATCTGCCGGAACTCCTCTTGAATTTGTTGGAATGCCTCCAGCACTTCCGGATCGAAGTGCTTGCCATCTCCTTGCAATATATATGCCACAGCCTCATCGTGGGAATAGGCACGCTTGTAGATGCGGCGGCTGATCAGGGCGTCATACACGTCGGCTACCGCCATCAGCCGGGCGGAGATGGGGATCTCCTGGCCTTTGAGACCCAGGGGATAGCCGCTGCCGTCCCATTTTTCGTGGTGTCCGGTGGCGATCTCGCGGGCGATATGCAGGAAGCGGTTCGGTGTCGGCAGTCCGCTTTCCGCCATGGCGATGGCATTGCCGCCGAGCAGGGGGTGGGTCTTCATGATCTCGAACTCTTCCGGCGTGAGTTTGCCCTGCTTGAGCAGGATCGCATCCGGTATGCCGACCTTGCCGATGTCGTGCAACGGCGCCAGCTTGTAGAGGGACTCGATGTTGTCGTCGGTCAGGAAATCCTTGAAGTGCGGATGGTGGCGCAGTTTCATGGCCAGCGCGCGGATGTAGTTCTGCGTGCGCTTCAGGTGGTTGCCGGTCTCGTTGTCGCGCGTTTCGGCCAGCGAGGCCATGGCCATGATGGTGACGTCGCGGATCTGCGCGACTTCCTCGGTCTTGTGTTGCAACTGCGCGGTGCGTTCTTCCACCTTGTGCTCGAGGATGTCGTTCATCGAGGCGAGCTGATGCGCAAGGGATTCGTTCTCGAAACGCTGGCGCAACGAAAGCATGATGAACTTGCTGAGAAAGTGGCCGGAGCTCAGCATCACCAGCAGGAACAGCAGCAGCATGGCGCCCAGCGCGATATGCGTCTCGTCCTGTTCCACCATGACGCGGAAGGTGAGCGGCACCATCAGGCTGAGGACGTAGGCATAGAACGAGGGCGGATGCATCGAATTCATGGTGGCCGCGCCCGCGGTCAGGCCCATCAGTACGCAGACCAGCAGCACCTGGGTGAGCAGATCGCCGGGGAAGAAGAACATCGTGCCGACCCCCCACATCATCCCGAACACCAGCGCGAAATTGAAGAAGTCCTGGCTCCAGCGCTGGCACTCCTCGATGGTATTGAGGTTGTCACGGCTGCGCATCCAGAGGATCAGTTCCGCCAGATGCAGCAGGAAGGCGGTGGCCAGCCAGACCAGCAGCTGCCGGTGCGAGGCGATATCCCACATCAGCCAGACAAACAGCGGCTCGATCACCAGCTGGACGACCAGCATCAGGGGCAGCAGCCTCAGGCGTGCGCGCAGCTGCTCGGCACGGACGAAGAGATTCTCTTCGTCGATAAAGAACCTCAGGTCGTCCAGGAATGCGTTCATGGGAGTTGTGTGTGGAAATATCTCTGCTGGCTGACAGTGGACAACAAAGCCGGGAACCAGTCAACTTGCACGGTCTGAAATGGCTGCATGGTGGGTGCCGGGTTACAATAGGCATGAACATAAAAACGCATACGGGATTCGCCGGAGGAACGATGTTGAAACATAGCAAGATTGAAGACTTCGCCGAGGATTGGCGGCAAGTGCAGCAACAGGTGTCCGGGGCGACGAGGAAACTGATCAGCGATACGGTCAATCGATACGCGGCTGACCTGGCGACGCGGTTTTACGATCATATGCTGGCGGACAAGGAAGCGAATCCGTTTATCAGCCACGACATCGTCAGCCAGCGGCTGCATACCTCGATGCAGGGCTGGCTGCGCGAACTGTTCACCCTGCAGCAGCAGGATCCGAAAGAGATCTACAAATATCAGTGCCACGTCGGCGTGGTGCATGCGCGCATCCAGATGCCGATCTCGCTGGTGCTGCGCGGCTCGCGCCTGCTGAAGCAGGCGATCACCGAATACCTGGTCGAGACCGAACTGGGGCGCATGGAACTGGTGCAGGCGACGCGCTTCGTCTCCGAGGTGATGGAGCTGAGCATGTCGGCGATGACCGATTCCTACATCATCAATGTGGGCAAAAGCGTGCGCACCGACGAGTCGTACCGCATGTTCGCCCTGGGGCAGAACATGCTGGCCGAACGCGAGCGCCAGCGCGCGGCGCTGTCGGAGTGGGCACAGCATATCTTGCTGCACCTGCTCGGGGATGAGGGGGCAGGTGTGCCCGAGATGCGGCATTCCGAGTTCGGCTTATGGCTGCAGCACAAGGCCAGCATCATCTTTCACGAAGCGCCCGAACTGGCGCGTATCCGCGGATGTGTGGATAAACTGGAGCGTACGCTGTTGCCCAGCCTGATCGAGAAACGGCGCAACGGCGGCGACGCGCGCGAGGCGATGCGGCTGATCGAGGCGGATATCGGCGAGGTGAAGTTCCTGCTGACCGGGCTGTTCGACCGGTTCATCGAGGTGGAAAGCGGGCGCGACAGCCTGACCCGGCTGCTGAACCGCCGCTACCTGCCGACCATCCTGATGCGCGAACTGGCGCTTGCCAGGAACAGCGACGTGCCGTTCGCGATCCTGCTGCTCGATATCGACCATTTCAAGAACATCAACGATACGCATGGCCACGATAGCGGCGACATGGTGTTGCAGCAGGCATCCGACCTCGTCACCTCCAGCGTGAGAGTGGGCGACTTCATCTTCCGTTACGGTGGCGAGGAGCTGCTCGTCGTGCTGGTCGAAATCAGCAAGGAACAGGCGCTGCAGGTCGCCGAGACCATACGCGAGCGTTTTGCCGCCGAGCCGATGCGCGTGGGCGACGGCAAGCTGATGGATGTCACGGTGAGCATCGGCGTGGCTGCCTACAATGGGCATCCCGATTACGAAAGGATCGTCAAGGATGCCGACGATGCGCTCTATCGCGCGAAGAACAATGGGCGCAATCGCTGCGAGGTGGCAGGCTAGCGCGGTGCGAAGAAGGCAACCGCTTCCGTTTCATCGCGCGTGCGCTTGAACGGCGG
>JAJZUH010000072.1 GCA_021847165.1 Pseudomonadota bacterium | reverse complement strand
GCGAACTGCCGGAACGGTTGAAAGTGATCCTGGCTTCGCTGGGCGAGGTCATCGCCCGGCACAAGCCGGAACAGGTCGCGGTGGAAAAGGTGTTCGTCAACGTCAACCCGCAGTCCACACTGCTGCTCGGTCAGGCGCGCGGCGCGGCGATCTGCGCAGCGGTGCAGGCGGACTTGCCGGTGGCGGAATACACGGCGCTGCAGGTGAAGCAGGCGGTGGTCGGCAACGGCCATGCCGACAAGGAGCAGGTGCAGGCGATGGTGCAGCGCCTGCTCAAGCTGTCCGGTACGCCCAGTCCGGATGCGGCGGATGCGCTGGCCTGCGCCATCTGCCATGCGCACGGCGGCATGGGATTGGGGGCGCTGGCGACCAGAGGGTTTCGGGTACGGGGAGGGAGGCTGGTATGACGCAACCGCTGGAGCCGACGCTCGCGGCATTCCAGAACCCGCTCGCGCGCTATTTCGCGGCGACGCGGCCGGCCTTCCTCGGCGCCAGCCTGATGGCCAGCCTGATCGGGCTGGCGGTCGCCTGGCACGACGGTGTGGCGTTCGATACCCCGCTGGCGCTGGTCACGCTGCTGTTCGCGCTGCTGGCGCATGCCGGGGTGAACGTGCTGAACGATTACTACGATGCGCTGAACGGCACCGATGCGCAGAATACCGGACGCATCTTCCCCTTCACCGGCGGCAGCCGCTTCATCCAGAACGGCGTGCTGACACCGGCGCAGACGCGCAATCTCGGGTTTGCGCTGATGGCCTGCGTGGCCGCCGCCGGGCTGTGGCTGATGGCCCGGTCCGCGCCGCAGTTGATGTATGTGGGCCTGGCTGGCCTGTTCATCGGCTGGGCGTATTCGGCGCCGCCGTTCCGCCTGAACAGCCGCGGGCTGGGGGAATTGTGCGTGGCGGCCGGGTTCCTTGCCATCACGGTCGGTACGGATTTCGTGCAGCGCAAGGGTTTTGCGGCCGCGCCTTTTGCCGCTGGATTGTCATACGCGCTGCTGGTGACGAATCTGCTCTACATCAACCAGTTTCCCGACCGCACGGCCGATACGGCCGCTGGCAAACTGCATTGGGTGGCGCGCCTGGAAGTGCGGCACGCGCGCTGGGGCTATGCGCTGATCGTCGCGCTGGCTTATGCCTGGCTGCTGGCGGGCGTGGCGCTGGGCTGGTTGCCGCGGCTGGCCTTGCTGGCCGGACTGGCGCTGCCGCTGAGCGGGAAAGCGGCACGCCTCCTGTTGCGCCATGCCGCGCAACCGCAGCGACTGGGCGATGCGATCAAGCTCACCATCGGCGCGATGCTGGTGCATGGCGCGCTGCTGTCGCTGGCGTTGCTGCTGAGCAGGTGAGCCGGAAAGGATGACTTGTCTGCAGGCCCGAAGGACGGCCCTCTTCGGGTGATTGGCCTGAAGATGGCCGAATGACGGGATTCTTCACATGGGTGCTTTGCACATCGCCATTTTACGGGGCTTGCGGGCATGCCATTTTGGGCGGGATGACTTGAATTAAGGGAAACGAATGATTGGAAGACTGAGCGGCATCCTGCTGGAAAAGAATCCGCCGCAGATCGTGCTGGACGTGCAGGGCGTCGGCTACGAGGTGGACGTGCCGATGAGCACCTTCTACAACCTGCCCGCGCTGCATGAAAAAGTCGTGCTGCATACGCAACTCATCGTGCGCGAGGATGCGCACCTGCTGTTCGGATTCCTCACGCACGAAGAGCGCGTCGCCTTCCGCCAGTTGCTCAAGATCAGCGGCGTCGGTCCGAAACTCGCGTTGTCGGTGTTGTCCGGATTGAGTCTGGCCGATCTCGCGCTGGCGGTGGCCAACAAGGATGCCGCGCGCCTGACCAGGATACCCGGCGTGGGCAAGAAGACCGCCGAGCGCCTGTTGCTGGAACTGCAGGGCAAGTTCGCCGCGAGCGCGTCCGGGGCGGCATCCGGTGCGCCGGGCGCATCGTCCGGCAGCGACATCGTCAATGCCTTGCTGGCGCTGGGCTACAACGAGAAAGAGGCGGATTGGGCGGCGCAGCAGTTGCCCAAGGAATCCGGTGTCTCCGACGGCATTCGTCAGGCGCTTAAGTTATTATCCAAAGCATGATCCAGCACGACGACCTTTCCGCCGCCCCGCGCCTGATCTCCGCTGCGCCTGTTTCGCAGCAGGAGGAAGCGCTGGAGCGCGCGCTGCGCCCCAAGCAGCTGGACGAATACGTCGGGCAGGAGAAGATACGCGGCCAGCTGGAAATCTTCATCCAGGCGGCGAAGCAGCGCAAGGAAGCGCTCGACCATGTGCTGCTGTTCGGCCCGCCCGGCCTGGGCAAAACGACGCTGGCGCAGATCATCGCGCGCGAGATGGGCGTCAACATCCGCCACACTTCCGGTCCGGTGCTGGAACGGGCGGGCGATCTGGCGGCCTTGCTGACCAATCTGGAGCCGCACGACGTGCTGTTCATCGACGAGATCCACCGCCTGTCGCCGGTGGTGGAGGAGATCCTCTATCCCGCGCTGGAGGATTACCAGATCGACATCATGATCGGCGAGGGGCCGGGCGCGCGTTCGGTGAAGATCGACCTGCCGCCGTTCACGCTGGTCGGCGCGACCACGCGCGCCGGCATGCTGACCAACCCGCTGCGCGACCGCTTCGGCATCGTGGCGCGGCTGGAGTTCTATACGCCGCAGGAACTGCAGCGCATCGTGATGCGCTCGGCCAGCCTGCTGGAGATGAACCTGACGCCGGACGGCGCGCTGGAGATCGCCAACCGTTCGCGCGGCACGCCGCGCATCGCCAACCGGCTATTGCGCCGGGTGCGCGACTACGCCGACGTGAAGGCCGGCGGCGATGCCAACCGCGCAGTGGCGGATGCCGCGCTGACCATGCTGGATGTGGATGCGCGCGGACTGGACGTGATGGACAGGAAACTGTTGCAGACGGTGATCGAGAAGTTCCTCGGCGGGCCGGTCGGCGTGGACAACCTCGCGGCCGCCATCGGCGAGGAACGCGACACCATCGAGGACGTGCTGGAGCCGTATCTGATCCAGCAGGGCTATCTGCAGCGCACGCCGCGCGGACGCATGGCGACGGCCAACGCGTATCAGCATTTCGGTCTGGTGCAGCCGCGCAGCGGCGGCAACAAGGAGTTGTGGGATGAGTAAGCACAAGGTGTTCTCCTGGCCGGTCCGGATATATTTCCAGGACACGGATGCGGGCGGCGTGACCTATCACGCCAGCTATGTGAACTTTATGGAGCGTTCGCGCACCGAGTGGCTGCGCACCTTCGGCTACAGCAACGCGGGGCTGATGCAGGAGCTGGGCATGGTGTTCGTGGTGCGCTCGCTCAAGCTGGATTACCTGAAGCCAGCCCTGCTGGACGATCTGGTGGCGGTCACCTCCAGCATCAAGGAGGTCGGGCGCAGCCGCGTTACCGTGTCGCAGCAGATTCTGCGCGGCGACGAGTTGCTGGCCGAAGGCGAGGTGCATCTGGTGTGCGTGGACATGAAGACCTTCAAGCCGGTGAGCGTGCCGGACGTATTGCGTAAACATTGGGATTGAGCAAATGGAACTGATCCAGGATTTGTCGTTCGTTCATCTGGTTGCCAACGCCAGCGTGCTGGTGCAGCTGGTGATGGGATTGTTGCTGTCGGTGTCGCTGATGTCGTGGTGGTACATCTTCCTCAAGATGTTCGGGGTCAGGGCCGCCGTCAGGCAGACGGTCGAATTCGAAGACGCGTTCTGGGGCAATACCAATCTGAACGCACTCTATCAGCAGGCCAACAGCCAGGCGCGGCGCGACGTCGGCGCGCTGGAACGCATCTTCGCGGCGGGTTTTGCCGAGTTCGTCAAGCTGAAGAAGACCCATGGCGTGGAGAGCGCGGCGGTGATGGACGGCACGCGCCGCGCGATGCGGGCTCGCTACCAGCGCGAGATGGACGATCTGGAATCGCACCTGTCTTTCCTGGCCACGGTCGGTTCGGTCAGCCCCTATGTCGGCTTGCTGGGCACGGTGTGGGGCATCATGAACGCATTCCGCGGCCTGTCCAGCGTCGGCCAGGCGACCCTCGCGCAAGTCGCTCCCGGTATCGCCGAGGCGCTGGTGGCAACGGCCATGGGATTGTTCGCCGCCATCCCGGCGGTGGTGGCCTACAACCGCTATGCCTATGACATCGCACGCCTGTCGTCCCGCTTCGAGAGCTTCATCGAGGAGTTCTCCAATGTCCTGCAGAGGCAGCCATGACGCGGTGCGCGATAGTGATGGGTGCGGGACAACAAGGTTGCGGTGTAGGCTCATGCGCGAAGCGCGTTATGCCGGAACCAATGGCTGCCTTGCACCTCAGTAATGTACCCGCAAGGGGTAGGCCGATGGGTGCCCCGCTGCTGCGCAGCGACCCATTCGCACTGTTGGAGGTGCAGCCATGAGCTATGGCCGGCGTGCCGCCCATCAACAGATGAGCCAGATCAACGTCGTGCCTTACATCGACGTGATGCTGGTGCTGCTGGTCATCTTCATGATCACCGCACCGTTGATGAATCCGGGACAGATCGACCTGCCCAGCGTGGGCAAGTCGTCGGCGCCGTCGGTTGCGCCGCTGGAGGTCATCATCAAGAAGGACAGGACCTGGTCCCTGCGCGACCATGCCAGGGGCGGAGTGGAATTCCCGGTGTCGCACGATGAGCTGTCATCCCTGTTGCAGCAGAGTCTGGCGAAGAACCCCGAGCAGCCGGTCGTGATCTCTGCCGACAGGAGCGTGCGCTACGAGGAAGTGGTCAGCGTCATGGAAACCCTGCAGCAGCAGCACATCAAGAAGATCGGGTTGCTCACCAAGACCAGATGAGCGGCGCATTGTCTTATCGCGAACCCTACCGCTACTCCGCTGGCGCGCTGGCGCTGATGGTGCATGCGGCGTTTTTTGCGCTGCTGTATTTTGGCGTCCGCTGGCAATCGCAGTCGTCGGAGAGCTTTACGGTGCAGATGTGGGACAGCCTGCCGGATACCCAGGTCGTTCCCAGCCAGGAACCGGCGCCGCCTCCGCCGCCGCCGCAACCGGCCAAGGTGGAACCGGCGCCTCCGGCCAGGGTCGTACCACCCGTCCTGCCGCCGGTGAAGGCCGAGATCCAGGTGCGCGACAGGAAAAGCAGGAAGGCCGAGGCGAAGGCCAGGCAGGATGACCAGAAAGCGAAAGCGGCGGCCAAGGCCAGGCAGGAAGCGGAACGGCGCGAACTGGAGGCGTATTCGGAGAAGATCCGGCAGGCCGAGCAGCAGCGGGTTCGCGCGGAGGTGAGTGCGGCGACGCGGGTGCAGGTCGAGCGTTACCAGGACATGATCCGCAGCAAGATCCGGCGCAAGATGAAAGCCGTGGCGGATGTGCCCGACAGCGCCGAAGCGATCTTCAAGGTCACCTTGCTGCCGGATGGCATGCTGATGGACGATCCGGTGCTGCTGAAGAGCAGCGGCTTTCCGGCCTACGACGATGCGGCGGCGCGCGCCATCCTGTCGGCCGAGCCGCTGCCGGTGCCGGACGACGTTTCGCTGCAGAAGATGTTCCGCGAATTGAAGTTGTCGATCAAACCCTAGGAGGGTGTGCAATGCGTTTGCTGGGTGCAATATTGTTGTTGTGTTTCTCGTGCTCTGCGCGGGCCGAGTTGACCATCGAGATCACGGGGGCGGGCGAGCATCAGATCCCGATCTCGCTGGTGCGCTTCGCCGGGGAGGAGCAGATGGGTGCGCAGGCGGTCAGCAGCGTGGTGTCGAACGACCTGCTGCGTACCGGCCTGTTCAAGATGATCGACCCCGCCGGCAAGCTGCCGCACGAACCGGGTGAGGTGAATTACGTCGAGTGGCCCGGGGTCGAGGCGCTGATCATCGGCCAGGTGCGCCCCCTCGACGGCGGCCGTACCGAAGTGCGGTTCCGCCTGCTGGACATGGTGCGCCGTACCGAGCTCATCGGTCTGGCCGTGACCGCCAAGAACGAGCAGATACGCGCCATCGGGCATCGCATCGCGGACCTCGTCTATGAGAAGCTGACCGGCAGTCCCGGCGTGTTCAGTACCCGCATCGCCTATGTGAACCGTGAAGGCAGGAAATACCGCCTGGTCGTGGCCGATAGCGACGGTTACGGCGAGCAGACCTTGCTGGCATTGAACGAGCCGATCATGTCGCCGGCCTGGTCGCCAGACGGCAGCCAGCTTGCCTATGTGAGTTTCGAGCGCGGCCATGCGACGATCTTCGTGCAATCGCTGTTGACGAGCCAGCGCAGCATGCTGGCCGATTTTTCCGGCAGCAACAGCGCGCCGGCCTGGTCGCCGGATGGCAAGCAGCTTGCCATGGTGTTGTCGCGCGACGGCAGTTCGCAGCTCTACATCGTGCGCAGCGATGGCAAGGATCTGCACCGTATCACCTTCAGCGAGACGATCGACACCGAGCCGGTGTTCTCCCCGGATGGCAAGTTCCTGCTGTTCACCTCGGATCGCGGCGGCAGCGCGCAGATCTATCGTGTGCCGGTTGAGGGCGGCCATGCCGAGCGATTGACTTTCGAAGGCGCCAATAATTTTTCCCCGCGCTTCAGTCCGGACGGGAAAAGCTTCGTGTTCTCGCACTTTGTGGATGGCGTGTTCTATATCGCGGTGCAGGATTTTGCGAACCAGCAGATGCAGGTATTGACGGGCGGCGGATGGGAAAAGAAGCCGAGTTTCGCGCCCAATGGCAAGCTGGTCTTGTTTGCAACCGAGTCGCAAGGTCGTGGTATATTGGCGACCGTGTCTAGCGATGGAAGAGTGAAGCAAAAGATGGTCGCTCAGCGTGGTGACATACGCGAACCGATCTGGGGTCCTTTCCTTAAATAACAACCATTAGGAGATTGCGATGAAAAAAATTATCCTGAGCATTTTGTTGGTCAACCTGCTGGCCGCCTGCGCAACGCAAAAACCGAAAGAAACGGCCAGCGAACCTGCCGCAGCGCCGGCTGCGACACAAGCTGCTGACACCGGCACTGCGCAAGCTGCGCAGACCACCACTGCGGCCGATGCGGCCGCCGCTGCAGCCGCCGCCGCTGCAGCCGCCGTGCCGGAAGTGCGCAGCGTGTACTTCCCGTTCGACGTGGATGCGGTGCAGGAAGCGGATCGCGCCACCGTGCAAAAGCACGGCGAATACCTGGGCAAGAACAAGGATGTCAAGGTTCGTGTGGAAGGCAATGCAGACGAGCGCGGCAGCACCGAGTACAACCTGGCTTTGGGGCAGCGCCGTGCCAACAACGTGAAGAAGATGCTGATCCTGTCCGGTGCGGCCGCATCGCAGATCGAAACGGTCAGCTATGGCGAAGAGAAGCCGCGTTGCACCGAGCATAACGAATCGTGCTGGTCGCAGAACCGTCGTGCGGACATCGTTTATCTGAGCAAGTAAGCGACTGGTCCATGCGTTTCTGGTTGTTGATCTGTCTGTGCGCTGCGAGCAGCCACGCCTCGGCGGGGCTGTTCGCCGACGAGGATGCGCGCAAGCAGGTGCAGCAGCTGGAAGCGCGTGTCATCAAGCTGGAGCAGGCGTTGGCCGCGTCGGAGTCGGACAAGGAGCAGGCGATCCGCTCCACGCTCGATCTGCAGATGCAGATGGAAGCGTTGAATACGGAGTTGCGCAAGCTGCGGGGCAAGAACGAGGAGTTCGCGCACGACCTGCAGGATGCCGAGAAACGCCAGAAGGACTTTTACATTGATCTGGATACGCGCCTGCGGCATGTCGAGGCCGGAGCCGGCGGCGATTCCGCGGCCGCGGCATCCGATCGGAGCGACGGTGCCAGGGACGTGTCGGCGGATCCGCTGGGCGAGAACCGCGCATTCGATGCGGCCTATACGCTGTACAAGAACGAGAACTATCAGAGCGCCGCTGCGGCGTTCCGTGATTTCCTGAAGAATTACCCGCAGTCCGTGCATGAGGCCAATGTCCGTTACTGGATGGGCAACTCGTATTTCCTGTTGAAGGATTACAAGAACTGCCTGAGCAGTTACGAGACGCTGGTCGGCAAGTTCCAGGATCATCCGCGCGTGGCCGAGGCGATGCTCAATATCGCCGAGTGCCAGCTGGAATTGAAGAACAAGACGGCGGCCAGGAAAACCCTCAAGCAGCTCATTTCCCAGTTTCCGGGTAGCGATGCGTCGGACAAGGCGAAGAAACGCCTTGCCACTATCAAGTAATTTCTCCGAAGGTCATGTCTCATAACAGCAGCGAGTCGTTGCGCATCAGCGAGATTTTCTATTCCCTGCAAGGCGAGACCAGTCGCGTCGGGCTGCCGACCGTGTTCGTGCGCCTGACCGGCTGCCCTTTGCGCTGTACCTACTGCGATACGACCTACGCCTTTACCGGGGGGCAGACCATGACGCTGGACGCGATCATGGCCGAGGTGGCGCGCCATGCGCCGCGTTATGTCACCGTCACCGGCGGCGAACCGCTGGCGCAAAAGAATTGCCTGTCCTTGTTGCGTGCCCTGTGTGATGCGGGCTACGAGGTTTCGCTGGAAACCGGCGGCGCACTGGATGTGAGCGGTGTGGATGAGCGGGTGATGACGGTGCTGGACATCAAGACGCCGGCTTCCGGCGAAATGTCCAGGAATCTCTGGAGTAATCTGGATCGCCTCGATCCCCATGATGAGATCAAGTTCGTGCTGTGCGACGAAGCGGATTACGCATGGGCGAAACAGGTATTGCAGGAACATCAGCTGGCTCGGCGCTGTGCCGTGCTGTTCTCCCCGGCGCAGGGGCAGCTGGCGCCCAGGGAGCTGGCCGAATGGATATTGCGCGACCATTTGCCGGTGCGTCTGCAGGTGCAGTTGCACAAGCTGCTATGGGGTAACGAGGCGGGGCATTAAGAATGAAGCGAGCGGTGGTATTGCTGTCGGGAGGGCTGGATTCGGCCACGGTGCTGGCGATGGCGCGCGCACAAGGATTCGAGTGCTATGCGTTGAGCGTGGACTATGGACAGCGCCATCATGCGGAACTCGCTGCGGCACGGCAGGTCGCGCAGGCGCTCGGTGCGCGCGAACATCGCGTGGTGAACATCAATCTCACCGGTTTCGGCGGTTCGGCACTGACCGATTCCAGCATCGCGGTGCCCGAGAGCGCAAGCAGCGGCATTCCGCTGACCTATGTACCCGCACGCAACACCATCATGCTGTCGCTGGCGCTGGCATGGGCCGAAGTGCTGAAGTCGCAGGACATCTTCTTCGGGGTGAATGCCGTGGATTATTCCGGCTATCCGGATTGCCGGCCGGAATATGTGGAGGCATTCGAGCGCATGGCGAACCTGGCGACCAAGGCGGCAGTCGAGGGCAAGCCGCTCACCTTGCATGCGCCGCTGCTGCATCTGTCCAAGGGGGAGATCATCCGCGAGGGCGTGCGCCTGGGGGTGGATTTCGGGATTACGGTCTCCTGCTACCAGGCCGACGAACAAGGCCGCGCCTGCGGCCGCTGCGATTCCTGCCGGCTGCGCCGCGAAGGCTTCCAGTCCGCCGGAGTGCCTGATTCCACGCGCTATAGAGGCGCATAGGCTGGTTTGACACCCGAGGTCAAACCCGTATAATGCGCGCTCCCTTTTGGGAGGGGGTCGGTAGCTCAGTCGGTAGAGCAGCGGACTTTTAATCCGTTGGTCGCGAGTTCGAATCTCGCCCGACCCACCAGTTTCAAAATCCCCGCCGCTTTAGCTCAGTTGGTAGAGCAACCGCCTTGTAAGCGGTAGGTCGTCAGTTCGAATCCGACAAG
>JAJZUH010000071.1:2569-9844 GCA_021847165.1 Pseudomonadota bacterium | reverse complement strand
GCCGCCAAGGATGCCGGGCGCAACGGATTCAGCTACTTCACTGCGTCCTTGCAGCAAGAGGCGCAGGAAAAGATGCATCTGACGAACGACCTGCGCCAGGCGCTCGCGAGGAACGAACTGGCGGTCTACTATCAACCTATCGTCGAAGCCGGGAGCGGCAGGATAATCAAGGCCGAGGCGCTGCTGCGCTGGAACCATCCCACCCGGGGCTTGATCGGTCCGGCCACCTTCGTTCCCCTGGCCGAAGAGTCCGGCCTGATACTGGAGATCGGCGAATGGGTGTTCCTCGAGGCGATCGGCGCGATCCAGCAATGGCAGCGGAGAACCGGGCTTCTGGTCCAGGTGAGCGTGAACAAATCGCCGATCCAGTTCGTCCGGGGCGAACAGCATCCGTGGCTGGAACGACTGGCCCATTCCGGCCTGCCGGCCTCCAGCATCGCCGTGGAGATCACCGAAGGATTGCTGATCACCGATTCGGCCAAGGTCAGGAACGAACTGGTCGAGTTCAAGAAACAGGGGATCGAAGTGTCGATCGACGATTTTGGCACCGGCTTCTCGGCGCTCTCCTACCTGACGCAGTTCGACATCGATTACCTCAAGATAGACCGCTCCTTCGTCAAGGATATCAATGAGGTCGAATCCAGCAGGGCTTTGACCGAAGCCATCGTCGTGATGGCGCACAAGCTCGGCATCAAGACCATCGCCGAAGGCGTCGAGACCGAGGCGCAGCGGGATAGGCTGATCGGGCTGGGCTGCGATTATCTGCAGGGGTATCTGTATTCGCATGCGGTGCCGCCGGCCGAGTTCGAGAAACTGCTCCTCCGCTGAGCGCCGCGGACATTTTGTGTCCTGCCGCCGGTCGCGCCGCAGCGGGGCGGGCAAGACTCGGGTGGGCTGATTCAGTCGCTTGACTTAAGCAAATGACTGAATTACCTTGGGCGTCCCAACACTGCCCCGGGGCACGATGTGAGCGCCAAAAAGGAAAACAGATGCCTGTTGATGCAGACGGCGCTGCGCGTGTTCGGGCAGCAGCCCGCTGCCCAGGAAGAAACGCGCTGGCGCTTGCTGCAGGCGGCGAGCGAAGTATTCGCCGAGGTCGGCTACCATGCGGCGACGACGCGCGAGATATGCAAAAGAGCCGGGGTCAACCTGGCTTCCATCCATTATCACTTCGGCGACAAGGCGGAGCTGTATCGCGAAGTGTTCCGCCTGCCTTTCCTGAACGAATGCAATACGTTCAATACGCTCGACATCGCCGGTGTCTCGCTCGAGCAGGGGCTGCACGCTTTTTACCAGTGGTTTTTCCCGCCGGTCGCGGAGGAGGACCCGATGCTGCAGTTGTTCATGCGGCTGCATGCGCGCGAGGAGGCCGAACCCAGCGGTGTGCTTGGCGATGCGATGATGCAGGCGTTCCGGCCGAGTCACGACAAGCTGCAGGCGCTGTTATGCCGCGAGTTCGGCCTGAAGAAACCCGATGCCGAAGTGGATCGCCTCACCTTCGCGGTGCTCGGCATGGCGACCTTCTATTTCCATAATCGTGCGGCCGTCAACAATTTTGCCCCGAAGCTGATCGCAGGACAGAAGGCCAACGAGGTGATGGCGGAAAGACTGATCGGCTATGCGGTGGCGCTGATCGAGGCGGATCGCAAGCGCCGCACGGTTGCTGCGCGAACGAAAGCCCAACGCTGATACAAGGAGCAGGATCGATGATGCAGACCAGCAAACATGCCCCCCGGATATTCAAGATCGCCCTGACGACGCTGCTGACGGCCGGAGCCGTAGGCTGGATGTTCCACAGCGGACGTTCCGGTGCCGAGCCGGCCGCAACTGCGGTCAGCCGTCCTGCGCTGACGGTGCGCACCACGATGCTGCATGAAGATAAATGGGGGCGCACGCTGACGGCCAACGGCAGCATCGTGCCGTGGCAGGAAGCCATCATCAGCGCGCAGGTGCAGGGCGTGCGCCTCGCCGAGGTGAAGGCCAGCATCGGCGACCATGTGAAACAGGGCGACGTGCTGGTGACGCTGGATAATTTTGCCCGCCTCAGCGACGATCCGAACGTATCCCATTCCGCCCAGGGCCGCATCGTCGCCCCTTACGATGGCGTGATCTCCGCGGCCAGCGCGAATTCCGGCTCCATGTCGCAACCGGGTGCGGAACTGTTCCGGCTGATTCGCAACGGCCGGCTGGAATGGCGTGCCGAACTGACCGCAGAGGAACTGATGCTGTTGCACAAGGGCATGGCGGCGGAGGTCGCCGTCGGCGAGGGACGCGTGATCAAGGGTACGGTGCGCGCGATCTCGCCCGCGGTGAACCTGCAGACCCGCTACGGCTATGCGCTGGTGGCCCTGTCCGACAGCTCGGGTGTCGTTGCCGGGCTGTTCAGCCGCGGCACGTTCGATATCAGCGGCAAGAAGACGTTGTGGTCGTTGCCGCAGGCGGCGGTCTTGCAGCGCGGCAGCAAGACCTTCGTGCTGGTGGTGGGCGCGGACAACCATGTGCACGAACGCGAAGTCACCGTCGGTCAGCGCAATGGCGATCGCGTCGAGATCAGGCAGGGGCTCAAGCAGGCCGAGCCGGTGGTCGAGAGCGGGGGGGCGTTCCTGACCGAGGGCGACGTCGTGCAGGTGGTGAAATGAACGTATCCGCCTGGTCGATACGCAACCCCATTCCGGCGGTGCTCGGTTTCGCGATGCTCACGTTCCTCGGCGTGATGTCGTTCAAATCGATGAAGATCCAGCTGTTCCCGGACATCGACCTGCCGACGGTCATGGTCACGGCCTCGATGCCGGGCGCCTCGCCCGATCAGATGGAAGCCGAGGTGGCGCGCAAGATCGAGAATGCGCTGGCCAGTGCGCAGGGCCTGAAACATCTGTACACCCATGTCACCGATGGCACCGCCGTGATTTCGGCCGAATTCAGGCTGGAACGCGATACGCGCGAGGCGCTGGAGGATGTGCGCTCGACGGTGACGCGCATCCGCAGCGACCTGCCGAAGGAAATGCTCGATCCGGTCGTCACCAAGGTGGAGCTGAGCGGCAAACCGATCGTGACCTATACCATCGCCGATCCGGAGATGAGCGAGGAAGAACTGTCCTGGTTCGTCGACAACAACATCACCAAACTGCTGCTGGGCGTGAAAGGGGTCGGCGCGGTCAACCGGGTCGGCGGGGTGACGCGCCAGATTCGTGTCGAACTCGACCCGGCCAGGCTGCTCGCGCTGAACATCACCGCCACGGAAGTGTCCACGCAGTTGAACAAGATCCAGCAGGAAGCGCCGGGCGGGCGCACCGATCTGGGCGGCATGGAGCAATCCGTGCGCACCGTGGCGACGGTGCAGACGGCCGCGCAGCTGGCACAGATGGAGATCAGCATCCGCGACGGCCGCCGCATCAGGCTGGACCAGGTGGCAGACGTCAGCGATTCCATCGCCGAACGCCGTTCCGCCGCGCTGCATGACGGCAGGGACGTGGTCGGCTTCGAGGTCATCCGCTCGCTCGGCGCCAGCGATGTCGAGGTGGGCAACGGGGTGGCCAGGGCGCTGGAAAGCCTGAAACAGACGCATCCGCAGGTCACCGTGCAACGCGTGTTCAACACGGTCGACCAGGTGTACGAGACCTACAAGGGGTCGATGGAGATGATCTTCGAGGGCTCCCTGCTGGCGGTGATCGTGGTGATCTTCTTCCTGCGCAACACGCGCGCCACCATCGTGGCGGCGACGGCCTTGCCGCTGGCGGTCATCCCGACGTTCGCGCTGATGCATGTGTTCGGTTTCACCATCAACCTGGTGACCCTGCTGGCATTGTCGCTGGTGGTCGGGGTGCTGGTGGACGATGCCATCGTCGAGATCGAGAACATCATGCGCCATCTGGAGATGGGCAAGTCGCCCTACCAGGCGGCGATGGAGGCGGCCGACGAGATCGGCATGGCGGTGATCGCGACGACCTTCACCCTGGTCGCGGTGTTCCTGCCGACGGCGTTCATGAGCGGCATTCCGGGCAAGTTCTTCGTCCAGTTCGGCTGGACGGCCGCAGTGGCGGTGCTGTTCTCGCTGGTGGTGGCGCGCCTGCTGACGCCGATGATGTCGGCCTATTTCCTGCGTCCGCGCGCGCTGCATGCGACGCCGAAGTGGTTGCAGATCTATC
Source organism: Pseudomonadota bacterium (assembly GCA_021847165.1). Taxonomy (GTDB): domain Bacteria; phylum Pseudomonadota; class Gammaproteobacteria; order Burkholderiales; family Gallionellaceae; genus Sideroxyarcus. The sequence continues at coordinate 5,699 of JAJZUH010000071.1, read as the reverse complement.
TCGTCTGGGCGCAGTGGTGTTTGCACAACCGCAAGAAGACGCTGGCCTTCACCGCGGTGTTCTTCGTCGGTTCGTTCGTGCTGGCCGGGACCCTGCCCACTGCCTTCCAGCCCAAGGACAACCTGTCGCAGACCCAGGTGACGCTGACGCTGCCGCCGGGGACCCGTTTCGACCAGACCTATGCCATGGCCGAACAGGCGCGCAGCATCATCATGCAGAACCCCAACGTCACGCTGGTCTATACCGCCATCGGGGCGGGCTCGACAGGGGGGAATGTGTTCGAGCCGAGCGGTGCATCCGATGTGCGCAAGGCCACGCTCTCCATCCAGCTCAAGCCGCGGGGCGAACGCAAGCTGCGCAAGCAGCAGATCGAGGACCAGTTGCGCGAGGCCCTGATGGCGCTGCCCGGCGTCCGGTTCAAGGTCGGGCTGGGTTCCTCCTCGGATAAATACCAGCTGGTGCTGACCAGCGAGAACAGCGAATTGCTGGCCAGCTATGCGCTCAAAGTGGGACAGGAACTGCGCACCATCCACGGCATCGGCAACGTGGTATCGAACTCCAGCGTGCTGCGTCCCGAGCTGGTGGTGCGCCCCGACTTTGCCCGGGCGGCCGACCTGGGGGTGACCTCCAGCCAGATCGCCGAAACCCTGCGCGTGGCCACCAACGGCGATTACGACCAGTCGCTGGCCAAGCTCAACCTGCCTGACCGGCAGCTGCCCATCGTGGTGAAGCTGCGCGACGATGCACGACAGGACATCCAGCTGCTGTCGCACCTGGTAGTGCAGGGCTCGCGCGGGCCGGTGCTGCTGGGCAGCGTGGCGAACCTCAGCCTGGAGAGCGGTCCGGCCGAGATCGACCGTTACGACCGCCAGCGCAACATCTCGTTCGAGATCGAGCTGGCCGGACAGCCACTGGGCAAGGTGCAGGCGGCCGTGCTGGCCCTGCCTTCCATCCGGAACATGCCCGCCGGTGTCGAACTGGCGCCGGTCGGCGATGCGGAGATGATGCAGGAACTGTTCGCCAGCTTCGGCCTGGCGATGTTCACCGGTGTGATGTGCATCTACATCGTGCTGGTGCTGCTGTTCCGCGACTTCATGCAGCCGGCGACGATCCTGTGGGCGCTGATCCTGTCGATCCCGGGCGCCTTCCTGGCTTTGTTCCTCACGCACACGGCGATCTCGATGCCGTCGATGATCGGCATCATCATGCTGATGGGCATCGCCACCAAGAACTCCATCCTGCTGGTGGAATACGCCATCGTGTCGCGGCGCGAGCGCGGCATGAACCGCAGCGAGGCATTGCTGGACGCATGCAAGAAACGCGCGCGTCCCATCGTGATGACCACCATGGCGATGGGCGCCGGCATGATGCCGGTTGCGCTCGACCTCGGCATGGGCGACGGCAGCTTCCGCTCGCCCATGGCCATCGTGGTGATCGGCGGCCTGATCACCTCGACTTTCCTGAGCCTGCTGGTGATCCCGGTGGTGTTCACCTATGTGGACGATTTCATCGTCTGGCTGCGTTCCCTGGTTGGCAGATTCAGGACGGCGGGGGCGCCGCAGCAGGTGTCCTAGCGGAATCCGGGCGCCGCTCAGGCACCCGTGCGTTCCAGTACGGCGGCGAAGAATCCGTCGGTGCCGTGCAGTTGCGGGGTCAGTTGCAGGTAATCGCCCATCTCCAGGTCGATATGCTGCTGCCGCAGCGCCTCGCCGGCAGGCACCAGCGTGAATTCCGGATGGGCGGCGAGGAAGGCTTGCACGATGGCCTGGTTCTCTTCATGCAGTACGCTGCACGTGGCATACACCAGCCGTCCGCCCTGTTTCAGCAGGCGCGCGGCGGAAGCCAGGATCGCGGCCTGCTTCTGGTTGAGTTCGGCCACGCTCTGCGCGGACTGGCGGAACTTGAGGTCGGGGTTGCGGCGCAGCGTTCCCAGACCGCTGCAGGGCGCATCGACCAGTACGCGGTCGATCTTGCCGGCCAGCCGCTTCACCTTGCTGTCGTTCTCGTGCGCGATCAGCTGCGGCTGCACGTTGCTGAGGCCGGAACGCTTCAGTCGCGGCTTGAGGTTGGCCAGGCGCTTCTCCGAGATGTCCCAGGCGTACAGCCGACCCTGCGAATTCATCAGCGCACCCAGCATCAGCGTCTTGCCGCCTGCGCCGGCACAGAAGTCGACCACCATGTCGTTGCGCTTCGGCGCGAGCAGCAATCCCAGCAACTGGCTGCCCTCGTCCTGCACCTCGAACTTGCCGGTGAGGAACAGCGCATGCCTGTTCAGCGCCGGTTTGTCCTTCAGGCGGATGCCGACCGGCGACCAGGGCGTGGCCTGTGCGTTCAGCCCCTCGGACTGCAACGCCTGCAGCACCTCGCCGCGGTTGGCCAGCATCGTGTTCACGCGCAGGTCCAGCGGTGCCGGCTGCTGCATGGCGAGGCCCAGCGCGAGGATATCCGCTTCGCTGTGGTGCGGGCGCAGTTTGTCGACGATCCAGTCCGGCAGTTCGGCCTGGATGGACAGAGGCAGCGCTGCGCCGGCGACCCCTTTGACCTTGCCCAGCCATTCGGCTTCCTTGGCCTTGAGCAGGGGCTCCAGTTCGCGCAGGTTGTAGCCGCCGAACCTGACCCAATATGCCAGGGCCATGCGGCGCGCCGTGGCCTGTCCCTTGTCGTCGAGCGTGCAACTGTGCTCGAGCAGCAAACGGTGGCGCAGAACGCCGAACAGGGTTTCGGCGACCAGCGCGCGTTCGTTGGAGCCGATGCGTTCGGCCTGGAAGAAATGGCGCAGCACGGCATCGGCCGGATGTTCCATCTTCAATGCGCTACGCAAGGCTTGCACCACCAGGTCGAGACGGTATTCAGTTAACAGCATCGCTTCTTGCTCCTTGTTCTTCCGACACGCGGATGTCGGTGATGACAGCCTCGCCGGTGATATCTCCGTTTCTTTCCAGGAAACGCATCTTGACCGGGAACAGTCGATATTCCCGGGCCAGCCATATTTCCAGACCTTCTTCATCGGGGCCATGAATTTTGCGCAAATGCACGGTGAGCAGTTTGCCGAGCGGCGTGTCGATCGTTTCGTTGACGAAGACCGCGAACTGGTATTGCTCGATCTTCTTGCCGTTGCAGACCGAGACGG
>JAJZUH010000071.1:0-2469 GCA_021847165.1 Pseudomonadota bacterium | reverse complement strand
GGCAGCGCCGGCCTGAAGCTGGGCAGCCGGATCTCCGGCCCCCACAGCATCAGGCCATGCAGCAGGAGAGAGATGCCGATGGCCAGCGCGATGCGGCGCGGCGTGCTGTCCAGCCCGAATTTCACTGGGTGATGCTCAGCGCGGTGAGGACTTGTGTCAGTTGGTCGCCGCTGTCCTCGGTCAATACGATCTTGCAGGGAACGTTGCCGTTCTCGACCGACAGCCAGATCTCGGTCTTCCAGGCGGTCGCCTCGGGCGGGGTGCTCAGATAGAGCGTTTCCAGCGTCCCCATCGGAACCGTCAGCATTTCCCTGGAGCGGATCACATAATGGCGGGTATCGATCTTGCTGCCGTTGGTGATGTGCATGACCAGTTCCTTGTGTTCGTGCAGGAAGGGGATGTAACGGAACTGGTATTGCACGCTCAGGCGGTCTTGCGTATCCGGCGGCAACGGTTCGAAGCGCTGCCCGTAACGGTCGCTGAGCATGAGGGTGGCCTGGCCCCAGTCGAAACTTGCGGCGGTGTTCTTGATCGTTTCCTGCGAGCGCCGGTAGACGAAGTTCTGCGGGTGCAGTCCCTGTGCGGTGACATCGCCTTCGCTGACGACATGGAGCGTATCGGGTTTGAACAGGGCCAGCAGGCCGACCGGCCTGGTCACGCTCTCGATGCGGTAATGGTTGCCGCTGCGCGTGAATTTTTCGGTGATCTCGGCGATCTTCACGCCCTTGGTGGAGACGTCGTAGCTCGCTTCGATGCGCTGCGCCGGCGGGGCGGCGAACAGCGCGGGCGGGATGCAGCACAGCAGCAGGGCGATGTATGAGCGCATGGTTTATTCCACTCCCGGTGAGATGAGTGCCGCCCCGGGCTGCTCCAGGCGGTTGCTGGAAGCCCGGCCGTGCTCGTTCAGCCACACCTGGTTGCGGCACAACCAGCGGATGGCTTGCGTGTAGATGCGATGTTCTTCGCGCAGGACCCGGGCAGACAGGGTCTGCGGGGTATCGTCGCGCATGACCGGCACGGCCGCCTGGATGATGATGGGGCCGTGGTCGAGCGTGGGCGTGACGAAGTGCACCGTACAGCCGTGTATCCTGATGCCGTCATGCAGGGCGCGCTGGTGCGTATCGATGCCGGGATAGGCCGGCAGCAGCGACGGGTGGATGTTGATCAGCTTGCCGCGATAGCGCTCGACGAATTGGTCGGTGAGGATGCGCATGAAACCCGCCAGCGCGATCACGTCGGGCGCATGCCGGTCGATCGTCGCCGCCAGTGCGGCATCGAAGGAGGCGCGGTCCGCATAGTCCCGGTGTGACACGACGGCGGTCGGGATGCCGCGCGCACTGGCGATCTCCAGACCTTGCGCATCGGCGCGGTTGCTGATCACCGCGGCGATGCGGCAGGGCAGATTCGCCTCCAGCAGCGCCTGCATGTTGCTGCCGCGGCCGGAGATGAGGATGACGATGCTTTTCACGGTTCAGCGGACTTGGGTCTGGTGCTCGTCGCCGTTGCGTGCGCGGATGACGCCGATGCGCGAGACCGTCTCGCCGACGGATCGCAGGTGCCCGATCGCCGCATCCGCATCCTGCGCGCCGACCACGACCACCATGCCGATGCCGCAGTTGAAGGTGCGGAACATTTCCTGCTGCGCCACGTTGCCGCCCTCGCGCAGCCAGTGGAACAGCTTGGGCATCTGCCAGGTCTTGCTGTCGATGTCGGCGACCACGTTCTGTGGCAGCACGCGCGGCACGTTCTCGGTGATGCCGCCACCGGTGATGTGCGCCATGCCCTTCACGGTGACTTGCTGCATCAGGCTCAGCATCGGCTTCACGTACAGGCGGGTGGGGGCCATGATGCAGTCGGCCAGCGTGCGCTCGCCGTCGAACCTGGCGTTCAGATCAGGCTTGCTGCGCTCGATGATCTTGCGCACCAGCGAGTAGCCGTTGGAGTGCGCGCCGTTGGAAGCCAGTCCCAGCACCACGTCGCCGGCGACGATGGACTCACCGGTGATGATCCTGCTCTTTTCCACCACGCCGACGGCGAAGCCGGCCAGGTCGTATTCGCCCACCGGATACATGCCGGGCATTTCGGCGGTCTCGCCGCCGATCAGCGCGCAGCCGGAATCTTCGCAGCCCTTGGCGATACCCTTGATGACTTCGGTGGCGGCAGGCACGTCCAGCTTGCCGCAGGCGAAGTAGTCGAGGAAGAACAGCGGTTCGGCGCCCTGCACCAGGATGTCGTTCACGCTCATGGCGACCAGGTCGATGCCGACGGTGTCGTGGCGATTCAGTTCGAACGCCAGTTTCAGTTTGGTGCCCACGCCATCGGTGCCGGAGACCAGCACCGGCTCCTTGTATTTCTTCGAAATCTCGACCAGACCGCCGAAACCGCCGATGCCGGACAGGACTTCGGGGCGCATGGTGCGCTTGGCAAAGGGTTTGATGTTCTCGACCAGTTGGTCGCCCGCGTCGATAT
>JAJZUH010000070.1 GCA_021847165.1 Pseudomonadota bacterium | reverse complement strand
CTGCTGCCTTTTTCGCTGCCGGCTTCTTGGCGGCTACTTTTTTGGCGGCTGGCTTCTTCGCTGCTGCCTTTTTCGCTGCCGGTTTCTTGGCGGCTACTTTTTTGGCGGCTGGCTTCTTCGCTGCTGCTGCCTTTTTGGCGGCTGGCTTCTTCGCGGCAGCCTTCTTGGTGGTGGTGCTCTTTGCTTTGGTTGTTGCAGCCATTTTCATTCCTTATAAAAATTGATGGACTAACCAGTGACAACATTGCGTGCACCAACTGCACTCCCGATGCGCCTTTCTACTGCTTGAAATCTCCCAACACGCACGGTGACGGCATTCTATGCGCGATTAAAAAAATTGCGCAACACTTTTATGCATTATTTTCCAAATATTTTCACGCGACGATTTTCTCTGCAGCGTAGAGCTGGCGTACCGTTTCGCGTTCCCGGATCAGGTGCACGACCGTTCCGTCGACCATCACTTCGGCAGCCCGGGGGCGCGTGTTGTAGTTTGAACTCATGCTCATCCCGTACGCTCCGGCCGACATCACGGCCAGCGCATCTCCTTTATCCACGGCCATCTCGCGGGCATGACCGATGAAATCCCCGGTCTCGCAGATCGGCCCGACCACCTCGTATTGCTGTGCCGGACCATCCCTTTTCTGCAGCGGCAGGATGGCATGATAGGCATCGTACAGTGCCGGACGCATGAGGTCGTTCATCGCCGCATCGACGATGGCGAAGTTCTTTTCTTCACCGTGCTTGAGGTATTCGATGCGCGTCAGCAGCACCCCGGCATTGCCGACCAGCACCCGGCCGGGCTCGACGATGAGTTTCTCGGAACGGCCTTGCAGCGCTGCCAGCAGGGCTTTCCCGTATTCGGCGATGGTAGGCGGCGTCTCGTCGTCGTAGCGGATACCCAGCCCGCCGCCCAGGTCGAGATGTTCCAGCGCGATGCCCGCCGCAGCCAGTTTATCCACCAGCGCCAGCACTTTCTCCGCTGCCGCGATGAACGGGCTGGTCTCGGTGAGCTGCGAACCGATGTGGCAATCCATGCCGGTCACGCGCAAGTGCGGCATGCCGGCCGCCTTGCGGTACAGCGCCAGGGCTTCAGTGTAGGCCACACCGAACTTGTTCTGCTTGAGCCCGGTGGAGATGTAAGGATGGGTCTTCGCATCCACGTCCGGATTCACGCGCAGGCTGACCGGCGCCACCATGCCCATGCTGCCCGCCACCGCGTTCAGCCGGTCCAGTTCGGGCGCCGACTCGACGTTGAAGCAGAGGATCTCCGCCTCCAGCGCCTGGCGCATCTCGGCTTCGCTTTTGCCGACGCCGGAGAACACCACCTTGCCGGCCGCCCCGCCCGCCGCCAGCACGCGCTGCAGCTCGCCGCCGGAAACGATGTCGAAGCCGGCCCCCAGGCGGGCAAACAGGTTGAGGATGGCGAGGTTGGAATTGGCTTTCACCGCGTAGCAGATCAGATGCTCGCGGCCCTTGAGCACCTCGTCGAACTGGCGATAGCCATCGGTCAGTGCCGCACGGGAATAGGCGTAACACGGCGTACCGAAGCGCCGCGCAATGTCGTTCAGCGCAACGCCCTCGACGAACAGCTGGTCCTGCTGATAATGGAAATATTCTTTCATGGTCACTTCTTGCTTTCTGGATTTGCGGGAGCGGGTTGCGAGGCGGCCGGCGCAGCGGCGGCATCCGGAGCGGCGGGCGGCGGGGGCGGCAGGAACAGCGGACCTTTGCGTCCGCATCCTTGCAGGATGGCGGTCAACAGCAACATAATGCCGAGGATGCGCATGACTTTATCTTTCATAACGATCAGAACGGGCGCGATTATATGACGGAAAGCCCAGGCGACGAACCGCGCAGCGCGCTGTTCGCACGCATCCGCCAGATGGTGGATGGACGCGGCGCGGACATCCGCCAGCACCTGAACGGCAATGCACTGCGTCTGGAATTCGCCGACCAGCAGCGCATCCTGATCAATCTAGACGCGCGAACAAACAACGTGTGGCTGGCTGCACGCACGGGGGGGATCGAATTCGTCCACCACGCCGGCATATGGCGCGCACACGACCAGAGCGAACTCTTCGCCAGGCTGAACGAAGCCATCGATCTGGCGATCGCCAGCGACCCGCGCAATGCGCGCGCCCCCGCGGCGCAGGCAATGCCGGCCGTCGCCCCCACGCGCACCGCCGGGAAAAACCACATGCTGCGCAATGTCGCCATCGCCACGCTGGCCGCCGCGCTGGCTTTCTGGTCGGCACAGCGGCTGGGCAAACCACCGGCATCGCGACCGGCGACGGCCCACACACCCACCCTGTCGCTCAATCAGTTGCATTACCCATGCGAAGGCGCTTTGCCTGCCAACGGCAATGTGAGCATCTTCCCGGCCAGCCGCATGCCCGTCGGCGGCGCTGACGATCCCGAGGTCACCCTGAAGAACGATCATCCGCATCCCGTGCTGCTGATTCTCACAGCGGCGGCGAGCGCCGTCCCCTCATTGTCGGTATTGGTGCACGCCGGACAGGCTGCCGCCGTGCACCTGCCTGCCGGGCGGTACGACATGATGTTCAGCGTCGGCGACAACTGGTGCAATCCGCGCAACGGATTCTCGGAAGGCCACCTGCTGAAATTCGACCAGCCGCTGACCGTGCAGGCAGGCAAACCGGTGCAGGTGGCCATGCAGGCATCCGGCAGCGGCATCGCGGACCTGCAGGTGCTGGTGCACGCCTTCCATCCGGCGGTCTCGGCGCCGCCCCCCGACTACACCGGCGATGGCCGCATGCAGGTGACGCGCCATGCGGATGGACACTTCTACCTGCCGGGCAACATCGACGACACCCCCATCGTGTTCATGCTGGATACCGACTCCCCGGTCACCTCCATTTCCAGCGGCCTTGCCCGCCAGGCCGGCATCCGCAATTGCAAGGCGATCCAGCCGGCGGCTGCGAACACCCCTGCGGCTGGCTGCATCGCCCTGGTACCGCACATGAGGCTGGGCCACTTCGCACTGGAGAACATCACCGTGGCGGTACTGCCGGACACGGAGACCAACCTGCTCGGCACCAACGTGCTGCGCAACTTTCAAGTCAGCCAGCACGACAGCCAGTTGCTGATCGGACGGCGTTAATCGAGGAACCGGACATGACAGAGAGCGAATTCAACGAACAGGCCGATGCGGTATTCCTGCGCATCGAACAGGCGATAGACGATGGCGATGCGGATATCGATTACGACAGCAACGGCACGGTGCTGGAAATGGAGTTTGCCGATGGCAGCAAAGTGATCGTCAATCGCCATGTGCCGAACCGGGAGATCTGGCTCGCCGCAAAATCGGGCGGATTCCACTATGCCTTGCAGGATGGCCGCTGGCTGAGCCAGCGCGACGGCAGCGAACTGTTCGCCAGACTGGGCGAACTGGTGCAACTGGGTACGGGCACAAGGCTGGTGTTCTAGGCGCCGGCGCAACCGCCGGGGGACTGGCGGCAAGTGGCAGGAAGAATGCCAGGCAGAAGGGAAAATCTGCTTCGATGCTTCAGTGATCTGGGGGAGGAGACTACTGGGATCGCATCCGCCTCCACCTGGCAGGACGAACTCTAGAACCGTTCCCGCCGTTTGGGAATGTGACAAATTGTCGCAGGGCAGGATGCCGCGCGGCAAGTTGCGGCGAAGGCTCATGCCAGCCCGATCCGGATGTAATGCCGCATCGCAGTCGCAGCCCCGGCACCGCTCTGCCTATTCGGCCACTCCGTAGCTGCGCAATTCGGCGCGACACTGTTTGTAATCCGGACACGCGCTTTCCACCACGCGCCAGAAGGCGGGCGAATGGTTCATCTCGACCAGGTGCGCCAGTTCATGCACCACCACATAGTCGATCAGGTGCAGCGGCATCTTCACCAGCTGCCAGTTCAGCCGGACCACGCCGCGCACGGTGCAGCTGCCCCACTGGGTGCGCGCCGCGGACAACCTGATTTCGCGCGGCATCACCTGCAGCAACGGCGCGAAATGCTCCACGCATTCCTGAAACACGCGCAACGCTTCCTGCTTGTACCAGAGCAGCACCGCCTTCTCGATGTGCGCGGCCTCCGCTTCCAGTCCGACCGGCACGTGCAATACTTCGCCGTGCAGTTGCGGCATGGCGCCGCGCGACTTCGGCGTCAGCGTCAGCAGGAAAGTTTCGCCGCGAAACGGGATGCGAGCGCCTTCCGCCCAGGATATCGGCGGCACCCTTTTCGATTGCCACCCTTCCAGCTGCTTCACCACCCAGTCGGCCTTGTCCTGCAATACGCTGTGCAGCCATTTTTCGGAAGCCCGCAACGGCATGTTGACGGTCAGCCCGCGCTCGTCGATGCGCAGGCCGATGCTGCGGCGCCTGCCGCTGCGCTTGAGGGTGTAGCTGATTTCCTTGCCGGAAAGATGGATGTTGCGTTGTTCGACGACAGGCGGGGGAAGCTTCCGGCGCAATGCGCTGAACATCAGTCGAGCTTGCCCATCTCGCCTTCGATCCAGTCCTCGACGCGGCGGCTGATCTCCTCCGCCTTGAGGCCCGACGGATCGATGGGCTGTCCGATACTCATGACGATGGTACCGGGATGTTTCAGGAACGAATTGCGCCCCCAGAACTTGCCGGCATTGTGCGCCACCGGCACCACGGGTGCGCCGGTGCTCTCGCCCAGCAGGGCACCGCCGATCTTGTACTTGCCGCGCACGCCATAGGGCATGCGCGTGCCCTCGGGGAAGATCACCACGCAGAAACCGCGCTCGAGCCGGTCCTTGCCCTGTTCCAGCAGCTGCCTCATCGCCTGTTTGCCCTTGCTGCGGTCGATGGCAATGGGGCTGGTCAGCGCCAGGCCCCAGCCGAAGAACGGCAGCCACAGCAACTCGCGCTTGAGCACCCAGACCTGGTCGGGAAACACGGTCTGCAGCGCGAACGTCTCCCATGCCGACTGATGCTTGCACATCACGATGCATGGCTGCTGCGGAATATTCTCGGCACCGCGTACTTCCATGCGGATGCCGCAGATCACGCGCAACAGCCACATCGTGCTGTAGGCGAGGCCGGTGGCGATGCGGTAGCGCGTATGCGGCTTGAACGGGAACAGGAACAGCACCATCGAGGCGTAGATGGGCGTCCACACCAGTTGCACCAGGAAAAAGACCAGGGAGCGGAGAGGCGTCATACCAGCGTCGCCACCACCGATGCCAGATCGGGATAGATCAAGGTACCTGCCGGCAGGTCGCCCTTGGCCTGGGTCTTGGTGCCCTTGCCCGTCAGCACCAGGATCGGCTGCGCTTCCAGCCGCGCGGCTGCCTGCAGGTCGCGCAGCGAATCGCCCACCGCCGGCACGCCCTTCAGATTGGCGCCGTAACGCATGGCGATCTCTTCCAGCATCCCGCTCTTCGGCTTGCGGCAGCCGCAGTTCGCATCGTTGGTGTGCGGGCAGAAGAACACCGCATCGATGCGCCCGCCGAGCAATGCGCACGCCTTGTGCATCTTGTCGTGGATCGCGTTCAAGGTCGGCATGTCGAACAGTCCGCGCCCGATGCCGGACTGGTTGGTCGCCACCACCACGCGGTAATCGGCCTGGGTCAGGCGCGCGATGGCCTCCAGGCTGCCGGGAATGGGCTTCCACTCATCCGGACTCTTGATGAACTGGTCGGAATCGAAGTTGATGACGCCGTCGCGGTCGAGGATGATGAGCTTGCTCATGGAAACGGCACCCTCAAGCCGCCAGCCTGGAAATGTCGGCAACCTGGTTCATCAGGCCGCCAAGCTGCCTGAGCAGCAGCGCCCGGTTGATGCGCAGCTTCCTGTCTTCCGCCATCACCATCACCTGATCGAAGAAGTCATCGATGAAAGGCTTCAGCGTGACCAGCGCCTTCAGGTTCTGGCCGTATTCGCCGCGGCTGAAGTAGCCCTGCGCGAACGGGGTGATGTCCACCATCGCCTGGTGCAGGTTGCGCTCGGCCTCGTCCGTCATCAGCTTGGCATCGAACACGGCGCTCGCCATGGCCGCACCCAGTTCCTCGTGGTTCTTGCGCATGATGTTCTGCACGCGCTTGTTGGCGGCAGCCAGGTCCTTCGCCACGGCCATCGCGGCAAAGGCGCGCACGCCCTGCAGGCGCGGCAGCACTTCGTGCAGACGGCCGTTCAGCACCGCCAGCACGGCCTCGATATGCGAAGGGTCGAAGCTGCGGTCGCGCAGATAGCCGCGCAGGCGATCCATCATGAAACCTTCCACGTCCGCCGCCACCGATGCGCTCAGCATGCCGGACGGGAAGTTCTCGACTGTCGCCTTCAGCAGCGCTGGCAGCGGCAGATCGAGCGGCGTCTCGACCAGGATGCGCAGGATGCCCAAAGCCTGGCGGCGCAAACCGAAGGGATCCTTGTCGCCGGTCGGGATCTGTCCGACGCCGTAGATGCCGACGACCGTCTCCAGCTTGTCGGCCAGCGCCACCGCGCTCGCAACTGCGCCCACCGGGATGGAATCCCCGGCAAAACGCGGGTGGTAATGCGCCTCGATGGCGTTCGCCACCTCCAGGTCCTCGCCGTCGTGGAAGGCATAGTAGCGACCGATGATGCCCTGCAGCTCGGGGAACTCGCCCACCATGTCGGTGAGCAGGTCGGCCTTGCACAGACGTGCCACCAGTTCCGCATTGGCCTTGTCGGCGTCCAGCAGCCGGGCGATGGTCCCTGCCAGCGTGGTGATGCGCTCGACGCGCTGCAGCTGGGTACCCAGCTTGTTGTGATACACCACGTTGCCGAGTTTCTCGACGCGCGATTCCAGCTTCTGCTTGCGGTCCTGGTTGAAGAAGAAACGCGCATCGGCCAGGCGCGGGCGCACCACGCGCTGGTTGCCTTCGATGATATGGTGCGGATCGCTCACCTGCATGTTGGAGACGATGAGGAACTTGTTCAGCAGCTTGCCGCTGGCCGCATCCAGCAGCGGGAAGTATTTCTGGTTCTGCTGCATGGTGAGGATCAGGCATTCCTGCGGCACATCGAGGAATTCCTTCTCGAACTCGCCGACATACACCTCCGGCCATTCGACCAGCCCGGTCACCTCGTCCAGCAGGGTGCTCAATACGCTGCGTTCGTCGTTGGACATGGAGAGCAGTTTCTCCAGGTCGAAATTGGCGTGCCCCACCCAGATCGCGCCGTTCTGCTCGGCCAGGGCGTCCAGGCGCGCCACGATGCTCTCGCGCCGGTGCGCGAAACTGACGATCACGCGTCCGTCCCGCGCCAGCGTCGCTTCGTAGTCGTCGGCATGCTCGATGCTCACGCGCTCGCTGCACAGGAAGCGATGCCCGCTGGTGACGTTGCCGCTGGTCAGGCCCAGCACTTCCACCGACACCACGCGGCTGCCGTGCAGGATGCTCAGCCCGTGCACCGGGCGCACGAACTGGTGTTCGGAATCGCCCCAGCGCATCAGCTTCGGCACCGGCAGTTTCTTCAGCGCCTGCGTCACGATGTCCTGCAGGTATTCGTCCAGCGCCTTGCCTTTCTGCTCGACGCGCGCCACGAAGTATTCGGACTTGCCGTCGGCCACGCGCTGCAACTGCGCCAGCGTGACGCCAGCCGAGCGCATGAAACCTTCCAGCGCCTTGGTCGGCTTGCCGTCGGCATCCAGTCCGGCCGCGACGGCCGGCCCCTTGCGCTCGATGACACGGTCGGGCTGCTGCGCTGCAACTTCGCTGATGCTCACCGCCAGGCGGCGCGGCGTGCAGTACGGCGTGCACACGCTCGCCTCGTCCAGCAACGCCTGTTCCTTCAGGCTGGCGAATACCTCATTGGCAAATGTGGTGGAAAGCTTCTCCAGCGCCTTCGGCGGCAACTCTTCGGTGAGCAGTTCGATCAACAAGGTCTGTTTCATTTCTTATTCCCTCCGGCCTTGGCCATCGGGAAACCCAATGCTTCGCGCGAATCGTAATAGGCTTGCGCCACCTGGCGCGCCAGCGCGCGCACCCGGCCGATGTAGGCCGCGCGCTCGGTCACCGAGATGGCTCCGCGCGCATCCAGCAGGTTGAAGGTATGCGAACATTTCATCACCATTTCGAATCCCGGCAGCGGCAATCCGGCGTCCATCAGCCGCTTGGCTTCGCCCTCATACTCGTTGAAATGGCGGAACAGCATCTCGACGTTGGAATGCTCGAAGTTGTACTTCGACTGTTCGACTTCATTCTGGTGATACACGTCGCCATAGGTGATGACCGTGTTGCCGTTCTTCGCCCACACCAGGTCGAACACGTTCTCCACGCCCTGCAGGTACATGGCCAGCCGCTCCAGTCCATAAGTGATCTCGCCCAGCACCGGCTTGCAGGCAAGCGAGCCGACTTCTTGGAAATAGGTGAACTGTGTTACTTCCATGCCGTCCAGCCACACTTCCCAGCCCAGCCCCCAGGCGCCCAGCGTCGGCGATTCCCAATCGTCCTCGACAAAGCGGATGTCGTGCTCGCCGGTGTCGATACCCAGCGCGCGCAGGCTGTCGAGATACAGCTCCTGGATATTGTCGGGAGAAGGCTTCAGCACTACCTGGTACTGGTAGTAGTGCTGCAGGCGGTTGGGATTCTCGCCGTAGCGCCCGTCTTTCGGACGGCGCGACGGTTGCACGTAAGCCGCGCGCCACGGCTCGGGGCCGATCGCGCGCAGGAAGGTGGCGGTGTGGAAGGTGCCCGCGCCGACCTCGATGTCGTAGGGTTGCAGCAGCGCGCAGCCCTGCTTGTCCCAGAACTGCTGCAGTGTCAGGATGACTTGCTGAAAAGTCGGCCCTTGGCCGGCTTTCGGTGAAGACTCATGCGCAGCGCGCGTGATGTCGGAACCAGAACCCCGTTGGGGTGAAGACTCATGCCCGCTTGCGGGCGTTATGTCGGAACCAAAAGTACTCATGGATGATAACCGGCAAGATTTGCGAAAGGCCGCATTTTACGGGTTCCCGCCGGTTACGTCACGCCACAATATCCCAGTGGCGGGAGCCGGGAACGTAATTCGCCCTGATCGAGTAACGTTGCCTTCGGCAAGCTGGCGAACAAGGCGTTGCAGCGTCCGCCCCCTGAAAAAAACAGCCGGGATCGCCCCGGCATTCAATCACTCCAATAAACAAACGGCTCCTCGCTTCCTAGGAGCCGCCTGCCGTTGCCTGTTTAGAACTGGTAAACCGCGGAAGCCAGCGCGCTCACGGAGTTGTAGCCCGGATCGTATCGATACGCGGCGCCACCGAAATTAACCGTGGTGTCAACCTTGGCCGTCGAAACCCGTGCTTCTCCACGGAACAGCAGGTTCTTCACCCACGGCGTCTGCCACTGCACGCCGCCGAAGATTTCCAGACCGGAGCCCTTGCTTTGCGAGCTCGCGCCACCGAGAGAATAGGTCGGGCCACTAATGGAGATAAAGCCGGCACCAACGTAAGGAATCGCCGGAGAGTGGGCGATGTTGAACGGTTTGTCGATCAGATAAGTACCGCGCACTTCGATTGTGGTGAAGCTGTTGCCGTTGCTCAACCCGACCGACGCGCCGATGTCATCGCTAAACCAGTGCCCAAGCGATGCGCCTATCGTGGAATTGTTCAAATCGACCGTACCCGCGACTTCGTTCGTATCGGCCACATGCCGAACCTCTGCGTGCGCCGATGCTGCCGCCAGCAATGCACCCGCCAAAGCGACGGAAACCACCAGATTCTTTTTCATGCGAACTCCTCATTGTTTGAAATGACCAGAGAAGTACCGAACCAGTTTGTCCTTTTCCGGCGGAAAAGAAAATCGCCCGGCACTTTCCCTCACAGCAGTCTACTCCCATCCTCCTGGTTGCGATGGGTACCTGATTCTTCCAGAACCGACCGTGAAGTTGAAGAAAAACGACATGGTGCGGCTTTTACGCAACAGGCTGGCAATCCGGCCG
>JAJZUH010000069.1 GCA_021847165.1 Pseudomonadota bacterium | reverse complement strand
GCCGGGCGGGGCCTGGCCGGGGGGCGGGTATAATGCGCGCCCTTGCTTTGCGGCGCGCCGCCGCGTTCATTTCTGGAGTCGTCTTGTTCAAACTTATCGGTGTCGTTGCGGGTTATTGGCTGCTTGGGTTCTGGGGCGGCCTGCTGGGATTCTTCATCGGCTCATTCTTTGATCGCGTCAGGGTGTACGGCCCCGGCGGCATGAATCCGCTGCAGAACGCGCTGCGTCAGGCGGTATTCCTGGAGACCGTCTTCATCTCGATGGGCAAGCTGGCCAAGGCGGACGGGCATGTGTCGCAGGATGAGATCGACCACGTCGAGCAGTTCATGCAGAAGCTCGGCATGTCCGCCGAGCATCGGCTGCAGGCGATCTCCCTGTTCAAGCGGGGCGCCGACCCGGCCTTCGACATCGCGCCGACCTATGCGCGGTTCATGGCCGTTTGCGGGCACACGCGCAACCTGAAGGACGTGTTGCTGGTTTACCTGATCGTGATGGCGCTGGCGGACGGCCATTTTCATCCGGCCGAAGAGGCGTTGCTGATCGACATCGCCGCGCGCCTCGGCTACGACCAGGCAACCTTCCGTCGCATGATGGACATGGTGCTGAACCAGAGCCATTTTTCGGGTCAGCAGGCCGACCCGGCTGCCGCGCTGAACGATGCCTACAAGGCGCTGGGCGTGAACAGGGACAGCAGCGATGCCGAGATCAAGCGCGCCTACCGCAAGCTGATGAGCCAGTATCACCCCGACAAGCTGATCGGGCAGGGCATGCCGGAGGACATGGTCGCCATGGCGACCGAGCAGGCCAAGGAGATCCAGGTCGCCTACGACCTGATCAAGAAGAGCCGGCAGCTTTGAGCCTGGCGGTCATTTCCTGCGCGCAAACGAGACCAGTTCGCCCTGCGAGGCGATGTCCACCTGCAGGAAGCCGAACTTGTTCACCTTGATTTCCGCAGGTTGCGGAGTGCGGTCCGCCATCAAGTAGACGCCGGCCCCCGTCTGCGGGTTGAAGATCATCTTGAGGTCGTCGATGGTTCCGGATTCCCTGATCTTGCCGCTGTTCCTGGGGGCGGTATCGAAGAAGGCAACCATCTGCGCGCCGGATTGATAGACCTTCAGGTCGAAATCCTCGTTGTACCAGATGCCGCTGAGCGCATTCGCGGCGGTCTCCCTGTAATCCGCGCTCTTTCGCTCCCACAGCGGCACGACATGGTTCACGTTCTTGAGGTACAGGCCGTTCTGTTCATAGCGGTTGTACTGGACCGGGATCATGGTCGTGGTGGTGCCGTAACTGTACGAGGTGCCGTAGAAAGGCGCATTGCCGTTCATGCCGCTGATGTACGAGGTGCTGTTGGTGGGGGCGATGGCCGGCACAAAGGATGTCTGCCTGCCCCTGAACTGCGACGTGGTCACGAACACGTCGGCGCCTATCGACCTGGCGAATCCGAGGGAGGCGCGCGGATCCTCGTATGCGCCGTTGAATTCGGAACGGCCGATGATCAGGAAATCGCCATAGAGCAATTCGTATATGTCGCGGATGTTGACGTTGCGGTATTCGAACAGCAGCACGTTCGAGGTGGCCGCATACCTGGCGGGGGCGGACTGCCGGTAGGACTCCTGGTGCTGCGGTGTCGCGCAACCCGCCAACGAGGCCAGCGCCAGTATCGCGATCAGTCTTTTCATGTTCGCAGCTCCCTGCTT
Organism: Pseudomonadota bacterium; assembly: GCA_021847165.1. Lineage (GTDB taxonomy): Bacteria > Pseudomonadota > Gammaproteobacteria > Burkholderiales > Gallionellaceae > Sideroxyarcus. The sequence continues at coordinate 8,283 of JAJZUH010000069.1, read as the reverse complement.
GCATTGTGTGCGCGGTATTCTAACTCGCCGCCAGGGCGGCAGCATGCCGGTCCCCGCTCGACATGGACAAGCACGGCATTGGCTTATATAGTCCAGCCACACCTCGATGCTGTCCAATAAGAAGAGGTGGTCGGAGGGGGAGTATGGACTTGCACGTCGAAGCGTGAGGGGTGAGGGTGCCATACATTGCCAAATCTGCCGGTCTGGTCGTTGCCTATCTTGCCCTGGCCAAGATAGGCCTGGTGTTCGGTGCGGTGAGCAGCAGTGCCACGATCTTCTGGCCGCCGGGCGGGCTGGCGCTGGTGGCGCTGCTGCTGGGCGGTGCGCGCTACCTTCCGGCGGTGTTCCTGGGAGCCTACTTCACCACCTTGATGATCCATGCGCCGCTGGTTTTTGCTGCGGCATTCTCGCTCGGGGATACGCTGAAAGCCTACGTCGGCTATAGCCTGATCAGGCGGTACGGCAATCTCGACCTTTCCTTGAGCCGCCTGCGCGACCTTTACCTGCTCATCCTGCTGGGCGGCGTGGCCCCGTCCCTCGTCAGTGCTACATTCAGCCCGCTGGGACTGCTGGCATCGGGCATGGTCACGCGCGATATCCTGGCCGATGTCATGTGGCAATGGTGGCGGGCCGACGTCCTGGGCATCGCCTTCATTGCCCCGATCATCCTGGTGTTCGCCCGGCAGCAGTCGAGATTCTTCAAGGTGCGCAGGACCTGGGAGATGGGAGCCGTGTGGGTGATCTCCTTTGCCGTCGGGCAAAGCATCTTCTTAGGCTGGAAACTGCCCGGCATCACCCTGAACGAACCGCTGGGACTGACCTGGGTCTATCCACTGCTGATCTGGGCCGGTTTGCGAACCGGCCGGAGGAACACGGCGCTGATCCAGGTGATGTTCATGGCCCAGGTACTCGCGGGAGCCTACCTGCAGACGGGATATTTTGCCGACGATTTCGTGCGTTACGGCATGGCCAACTTCTGGCTGTTCGCGATGCTGCTGGCCGTCGCGGGCATGGCGCTGTCCATCCTGTCCACGGCGCAGCGCAAGGCGATGCACCAGATCGCCCTGAACGCCAGGGTGTCCGCCGTGAGCAGCGACGGCATCGTCATCGTGGATGCCGAAAACCGCATCGAGGAGACCAACCCGGCCTTTACTACGCTGACCGGTTATGCGCGCGAGGAGGTGCTCGGCAAGGATCCGCGTTTGCTGGCCTCGGGCAAGCACGAGCGCGAATTCTATGCCGACATGTGGCGGATGCTGCTCGCAACCGGCCATTGGGAGGGCGAAATCTGGAATCGCCGCAAGGACGGCGAGGCCTATCTGGAAAAACTGTCCATCTATACGCTCAAGGATGCGCAGGGCAAGGTGGTCAACCGCATCGGCATCTTTTCCGATATCACGCAGATGAAGGCGGAACAGGAGACGGTGGCCCATCACGCACAGCATGATTTCCTCACCGGGTTGCCCAATCGCCTGCTGTTCCGCGACCGCTTCAACCAGCAGCTGGCGGTCGCCAGGCGCTATTCAAAAAAGTTTGCCGTCATGTATATCGACCTGGACCGGTTCAAGCCGGTGAACGATACGCTGGGACACCAGGTTGGCGACCAGCTGCTGATGGCGGTCGCGGACAGGCTGAAATCTCTGGTGCGCGAGATCGATACCGTCTCGCGTTTCGGCGGCGACGAATTCGCGATCCTGGTCTCGGAGGTCATGACCCAGAAAGACGTGTCGATCCTGGCCGAGAAAATCCAGACCGCATTGCGCCAGCCGTTTGTCCTCGACAGCCATACGGTCAATATCTCGGGCAGTCTGGGCATCGCCCTCTATCCGGACGACGGCTTCGATATGGAAACCATATTGAACAATGCCGATGCGGCGATGTATCAGGACAAGCACGGCGATGCAAAGGCCCGTTGATGATGCGGCGGGTGGGCGCGCCTAAACCACGTTCGCATGTCTTGTACTCGCGATGCGTGGATAACAGAATTGAAAATAAATGTTATCCTGCTAACTATTATCCTGCTAACGATAATGTTATCCTGTTGGCCATTCAGAATCCGGTCGGAGATTTTAGATGAAAACAAAAACAAGTTCCCTCACTGCCATTGCCGTTCTTGCTGCGTTGTTCTCGCTTGCCGCATGCGATTCGAAGGGGGGCGGCGGACAGCAGGCGCCAGCTGCCGCAGCTGCGCCTCCGCCGTTTGAAGTCGATGTGGTGACGGTGGCGAAGGGATCGGTGGTGCTGACCCAGGATCTGCCGGGACGACTGGAGGCCTACCGGACGGCACAGGTTCGCGCGCGAGTCGAGGGCATCGTCGAGAAGCGCCAGTTCACCGAGGGCAGCGACGTGAAAGCGGGCGATACCCTGTTCCTGATCGATCCGCGCAACTACCGCACCGCTTACGAATCGGCCAAATCCGATCTGAGCGTGGCGCGCCAGACGCTGGAACGCTACAAGCCGTTGCTGGCGGCGAAAGCGGTGAGCCAGCAGGATTACGACCTGGCCGAGGCCAAGGTGAAGCAGGCCGAGGCTGCCATGTCCAGGGCACAGCTCGATTTCGAGAACACGCATGTGCCGGCACCGATCGCCGGACGCATCGGACGCGCCCTGGTGACCGAAGGTGCGCTGGTCGGCCGCGGCGAATCCACCTTGCTCGCCACCATCGAGCAGGTCAATCCCATCTATGCCAATTTCACCCAGCCGGACGCCGACATGATGCGCCTGCAGCAGGAATTCGAATCCGGCAAGCTGAAACAGGCGAAGGGGGCGGAAGTGCAGCTGGTCCTCGATGACGGCAGCATCTATCCGTATCCCGGCAAGCTGCTGTTCTCCAACCTTGCCGTCGATCCGGGCACCGGCAGCGTGTCGCTGCGCGCCGAATTCCCCAACCCGAAACAGCAACTGTTGCCCGGCATGTTCGCAAGCATCCGTTTGCCTGAAGGCAGTTCCGACGACAGCATCCGGGTGCCCCAGCGCGCCGTGCAGACGGCCACGCAAGGCCAGTTCGTGCTGGTGGTGGATGAGGAAAGCAAGGTTGCGATGCGCCCGGTCAGGACCGGCAGCATGGCAGGCAGCGATTTCGTCATCCTCGAAGGCCTGAAGCCGGGCGACCAGGTGATCGTGAACGGCATCCAGAAGGTGCGCCCCGGCGCGCCGGTACGTGCGGTCGAGTGGCATCCCGAGGGTAGCCCGTCTGCGCCGGACACGTCTGCAACTCAAGACAAGAAATAGAGGGGCGCCGTGTTCGCAAAATTCTTTATCGACCGCCCTATCTTTGCCTGGGTAATCGCGCTCATCATCCTGCTGGCCGGCGGCCTGGCGATGCGCGGCCTGCCGGTCACCTCCTATCCTTCGGTCGCGCCCCCGGCGCTGGCGATCACGCTCAACTATCCGGGCGCTTCGGCACAGGTGGTCGAGGATACCGCGGTCGCGCTGATCGAGCAGGAACTGAACGGCATCGAGCACCTGCTGTACATGGAGTCGTCCTCCGAGCTGGGACTGGGGACGATCACCCTGACCTTCGAGGCCGGCACCAACCTGGATGCGGCCTCGGTCGAGACGCAGAACCGCATCAAGCGCGCCGAGGCGCGCTTGCCGGAGGACGTGCGCCGTATCGGCGTCACCGTGGCGAAATCGGCGCGCAACTATCTGATGTTCATCGCGCTGACATCGCCGGACAAGAGCCGCGACAACGTGGCGCTCGGCAGCTATGCCGCCACCAGCCTGCTGGACAGCATCCGTCGCGTGCCGGGCGTGGGCGAGGCGATCCTGTTCGGCACCGAATACTCGATGCGCCTGTGGCTGAAGCCGGACAAGCTGCATTCCTATAACCTGTCGCCCGGCGATGTCAGCGCGGCGGTCCGTGCCCAGAACACCGAGCTGGCGATCGGCGAGCTCGGGCAGCTGCCGGCAGCGCCGGGACAGCAGCTGAATGCGGTGCTCGTCACCAAGAGCCGGCTCAAGACTCCGGAACAATTCGGCGACATCATCGTGCGCGCCAATCCGGATGGCTCCACGGTACGCGTCAGGGATGTGGCGCGCGTGGAGCTGGGGGCACAGGATTATTCCATCGCCGCCCGTATCGACGGCCAGCCTGCGGCGGCGATCGCCATCCGTACCACGCCGGAAGCGAATGCGCTGGATACCGCCAAGGCGGTCAAGGCCAAGATGGCCGAGCTGGCCAAGGCATTCCCCAAGGGCGTCGATTGGCTCATCCCGTACGATACGTCGCAGTTCATCCAGATCTCCATCGCCGAAGTGGTGAAAACCCTGGCTGAAGCGATGCTGCTGGTGTTCGTTGTCATCTACCTGTTTCTGGGCAATTTCCGCGCGACCTTCATCCCCAGCATCGTCGTGCCCGTGGCGCTGGTGGGCGGCATGGTGGGACTGTTCGCCATCGGCTATTCGATCAATACGCTGACGCTGTTCGCGATGGTGCTTGCCATCGGTATCGTGGTGGACGATGCCATCGTGGTGGTGGAGAACGTGGAACGCATCATGACCGAGGATGGCCTGCCTCCGCGGGAGGCGACCTACAAGGCCATGGAGCAGATCTACGGCGCCATCATCGCCATCACCCTGGTGCTGTGCGCCGTGTTCGTGCCGATGGCGTTCTTCAGCGGCTCGGTGGGGGCGATCTACCGCCAGTTCTCGGTCACGCTGATCATGACCATCCTGTTCTCCCTGCTGATGGCGCTGACGCTGACGCCGGCGCTTTGCGCCACGCTGCTGAAGCATGCGCCGAACAAGGATCCGGGCGCGGAGCGGGGCTTCTTCGGCTGGTTCAACCGGGCCTTTGCCAGAACCTCGCTGGGCTACCAGAACTGGGTCGGCAGGATCCTCAAGCGCATGGGCCGCGCCCTCGCTTTCTATGCGGTGATCCTGGCGGCGCTGGGCTGGCTGTTCGTGCACCTGCCGACCAGTTTCCTGCCGGACGAGGACCAGGGCTATTTCATCAACGTGATCCAGTTGCCGCCCGGCGCCACCCGCGAGCGTTCGCGGGAGGTGCTGAGCGAAGTGGAGCAGTACTACATGAAGCAGCCGGAAGTGGCGCATGCCATCGGCGTGCTCGGATTCTCCTTCTTCGGGCGCGGACAGAACGCCGCGACGGTGTTCGTGCGGCTCAAGGATTGGGACGAGCGGCCCAGCCCGAACAGTTCGGCAGCCACGCTGGTGAAGCGCGCCAACATGATGTTGTTCCGCATCAAGCAGGCGTTCATCTTCGCCCTCAACGTGCCGCCGATTCCCGAACTGGCGGCCACGGGCGGTTTCGATTTCCGGCTGGAGGACCGTTCCGGGCTGGGGCGGGAGAAGCTGATCGAGGCGCGCAATATGGTACTGGGCATGGCCAGCAAGAACCCGGTGATCGGCAGCGTGCGGCCGGAAGGGCAGGAGGCCGGACCGCAACTGCAGATCGAGGTGGATCGCCTGAAGGCGAAGGCCTTGGGCATCGACATAGCGAACCTGAACGATACCCTGCAATCCATGCTGGGGGTGGCCTATATCAACGATTTCGTGCGCGACGGCCGCATCCTGCGCGTGCAGATGCAGGCCGATGCGGAGAACCGCACCACGCCGACGCAGATCATGCGCATACCGGTACGCAACATGGATGGCGGCATGGTGCCATTGTCCGAATTCGTGAGGACCCGCTGGGTGGCTGCGTCGCCCAAGCTGGACCGTTACAATGGCCTGCCGGCGATGAAGATCTCCGGCAGCCCCGCGCCCGGGCACAGCACCGGCGAGGCGCTGCTGGCGATGGAAGATGTCGCCTCCAGGCTGCCGCCGGGGATGGGCTTCGAATGGTCCGGCACATCCCGGGAAGAACGCATCTCGGGCAATCAGGCGCCGTTCCTGTTCGCCCTGTCGGTGATCGCCGTGTTCCTGTGCCTGGCGGCATTGTATGAGAGCTGGTCCATCCCGCTGGCGGTGATTCTGGTGGTGCCTATCGGCATCCTCGGCGCCGTGCTGGCGGTGACGCTGCGCGGGCTGCCCAACGATGTCTACTTCAAGGTCGGCCTGATCGTTATCATCGGCCTGGCGGCGAAGAACGCGATCCTGATCATCCAGTTTGCCAACGACCTGCTGGAAGAGGGGCATGGCCTGATCGAGGCAACCCTGGAAGCGTGCCGGCGCCGCCTGCGTCCCATCCTGATGACCTCGATCGCGTTCATCTTCGGCGTGTTGCCGCTGGCCATTTCCAGCGGGGCCGGTGCGAACGGGCGTCACGCCATCGGTACGGGCGTGATGGGGGGCATGATCGCCGCGACCGTCATTGCCATATTCATGGTGCCGGTGTTCTTCGTGGTGGTCCGCCGTATTTTCCCCGGTCATGCCCGGCACAAGGAGGACAAACATGAGTAATGTGAAACGAAACAAGAAAGCGGCCGGGATACTGCTGATGTCCTGCGTGCTGGCGGCCTGCACCAGCGGGCCGGACTACAAGCGCCCCGAGATGGCGCTGCCGGAAAACTGGCCCGCGCAGCGGGATGCTGCAGCCGTGCAGGCAAGCAGCGCGACCGATCAATGGTGGCACCTGTACGCCGATGCCGTGCTGGACCAGCTGGAAGACGAAGCCCTGGCGCACAATGCGGACATTCAGGTGGCTGCGGCCCATGTGCTGGAAGTGCGCGCCCAGCTGGGCATCACCCAGGCGGACCAATTTCCTCAGGTGAGCGCCAACGCGAGCCAGAGCCGCACCAAGGCTTCCACCGTCGGCACGTTCCCGCTGCCGGCATACATTCCGCCCACGCAGAACTTCTCGCATGTCAGCCTAGATGCGAGCTACGAGCTGGATCTGTGGGGCAAGCTGCGCCGCGCCACCGAAGCGGCACGCGCGGATCTGCTGAGCGCCGAGTCGGCGAAGCAGACGGTGCGCCTGACGCTGACCACGCAAGTGGCACAGCAATATTTCACCCTGGTTTCGCTGGATGCACAGGAGGCGGCGGTCAAGCGCCTGCTGGCCAGCCGCCAGGAACGGCTGGAGCTGAACAAGCTGCAGCTCGGCGTCGGCATGCTTTCCGAGTACGACCTGCACCAGGCCGAAGCCGATGTGGCAGCCGTGCAATCGCAGCTCAGTTCTCTCGCCTTGCAGCGCAGCAAGCAGGAAACCGCGCTGACCCTGCTGCTGGGACGTTCGCCGCGCGACGTGATGGCGAGCGAGCTGCGCCGCGGCAACCCGTCGCTGCCGGTGGTGACGGTACCGGAAGGATTGCCATCCGACCTGCTGCTGCGCAGGCCGGACCTGCAGGATGCCGAGCAGCGGCTGGTGGCGCTGAATGCGCGCATCGGCGTGGCCAGGGCGCAGTATTTTCCCTCGATCTCGCTGACCTCCTATCTCGGTAGCGAAAGCGTCGCCTTCTCCAACATGTTCACCAAACCGGCCAGCATCTTCCAGTTCGCCGGCAACGTCACGCAGCCGATCTTCGACGCCGGGCGCATCGGTTTCCAGGTGGATGCGGCGGAGGCTCGTCGCGACCAGGCGCTGATCCAGTACAAGCAGGCGGTCGCCAGCGCATTCGGCGATGTGCGCAACGCCTTGTCGGCGCAGGATTCGGCCAGGCAGGTGCTGAGCTACGAGACCACGCGCAGCGATGCCCTGCAGCAAGCCTACAAGCAGGCCGAACTGCGTTATCAGGCGGGTATCGCCAGCCGTCTGGAACTGCTGGATGTGGAGCGCAACTACCTGCAGGCGCAGTTGAATCGCCTCGATGCCGAACGTGCGCAACGCAGTGCCGTAGCCGATATGTTCAAGGCGCTGGGCGGCGGCTGGAAGAATCAGGACGTGGCCAGGGCGCCTTGATTTGCTCCGGCTTCTGATGCGCGGTGCAGCAGTTGCATGACGCGGGCAGTGAATGCCCAATGAAAAAGGCGACCCGAAGGTCGCCTTTTTCATTGGGGCCGGATCGCTTTACTCGATCTTGGCCTTGCTGCGAAGTTCTTCGATCGCCTTCTGGATGGCCTCCTGCTGTTTGCGTTTCTCCAGGTTGGGCTTGATTTCTTCGAAGGTCGGCACCTTCAGTTCGCGCGTGTCTTCCAGCTTGATGACGTGCCAGCCGAACTGGGTTTGCACCGGTGCGCTGACCTCGCCCTTGTTCAGCTTGAGCACGGCCTGGGCAAAGGGCTGCACGAAGTTGGAGGGAACCGCCCAGCCCAGGTCGCCGCCGTTGTTCTTGGAGCCCGGATCCTTGCTTTCGGCCTTGGCGATCTTGGCGAACTTGGCACCCTTCTTCAATGCCGCAACCACCTTCTTGGCTTCGTCTTCGGAGTCGACCAGGATGTGCG
>JAJZUH010000068.1 GCA_021847165.1 Pseudomonadota bacterium | reverse complement strand
AGGATGCGCCGCTGCGTCAGCATGGCAAAGGCGACCAGCAGCAGCAAGGCTGCCAGCAGATTGATGAGTTGCAGGGTCAGCGGGATCTGCATCAGGCCCCCAGCAGGAAATGGATCAGCAGGCCCAGCACCGCCAGCAGGAAAGCAGTGCCGAGGAATTCCGGCGCGCGGAAGATGCGCAGCTTGGCCGAGACGATCTCGAACACGGCCAGCGCCGCGCCGGCCAGCATCAGCTTGACCAGCAAGGCCACCACTGCCAGCGGCAGCCCGGCCCAGTTGTCCACTTCCGCGATGCCGTGCGGCAGGAACAAGGCGATGCCGATGGAGATATAGGCGAACAGCTTCAGGCTGCTGGCCCACTCGATCAGCGCCAGGTGGCGCGCCGAATATTCGAGGATCATCGCCTCGTGGATCATGGTCAGCTCCAGGTGGGTGCTGGGATTGTCCACCGGGATGCGCGCATTCTCGGCCAGCAACACGATCAGGAACGCCAGCCCCGCGAATGCCAGGCTCGGATACAGCATGAACTGGTGATGCGCCAGCGTCTCCACGATGCGCGGCAGCTGGGTGGAGTGGCTGATCATCGACGCGGTGAAGAACACCATCAGCAATGCCGGCTCGGCCAGGAAGGACACCAGCATCTCGCGCCGGGCGCCGAGCGATCCGAATGCGGTGCCGATATCCATCGCGGCGAGCGCGAGGAACACGCGTGCCACCGCGAACACGCCGACCAGCGCGATCACGTCGGCCGCCAGCGAGAACGGCAAATCGACCGCGATGATGGGGATGATGGCGGCGGCCAGCCACATGCAGCCGAACACGATATAGGGCGTGACGCGGAACAGCGGCGAGGCGTTATGCGCCATCACCGCGTCCTTGTGAAACAGCTTGCGCAGCACGCGATACGGTTGCAGCACGCCTGCGCCGGAGCGGTTCTGCAACCAGGCCTGGCACTGGTTGACCCAGCCTGTCAGCAAGGGGGCTGCCAGCACCACCAGCAGCAGTTGCGCCAGCTGGAACACGATAGCGAAGAGGAGGTTGGCGTTTTCGGTCATACGAACACCAGCAGGACGATCAGCGTGGCAAAGGTATAGGTCAGGTACAGATGGATGCGTCCGTGCTGCAACAGCGAGGTCAGGGCAGACAGCCGTTCCGTCAATTGCTTGACCGGCAGGTACAGGATGTACCAGAGACGGTCGTCGCTTTGCCCGTGGTAACGGGGGTGCGTATCGAACGGGCTCGGCACTTCGCGTTCGATCCTGAAGAACGGCTCGAAGATGCGCCGGATCGGCTGGCCGAAGCCCTCCGCGGTGTCCTGCATGCGAGCAGTCTGCGCCGGGAAGCCGCAGTCCCACGGCGGGCTGCGCCTGACCCGGCCGTGGTACAGGCGCCGCACCAGCACGGTGGTGAGCAGCATGACCGCCAGCACCGCCAGCAGGAAATACAGCGGGCTGTAGCTGGCGCGTTCGGTATCCACCGGCGCGAGGAATACCCAATTGGCGGCCGCATTGCCCAGACCGGAGCCGATCAGCATCCGGGAAACCAGATCGATCTGCTGCACCACGAATACCGGCGCCAGCCCCAGCGCCACGCAGGTCAGCGCCAGCCAGACCATGCCGCTGCGCTCCCAGATCCCCGCATCGTGCGCATGTTCCAGCACCTTCTCGCGCGGCTGGCCGAGAAAGATCACGCCATAGAATTTCACCATCACATAGGCGGCCAGCGCCGCCGCCAGTGCGATCACGGCAGCAGCCACCGGCACCAGCATGTTGATGTAGCTGTTGGGCAAACCGGGAGACAGCAGGAAGGCCTGCAGCAACAGCCACTCCGACACGAAACCGTTGAGCGGCGGCAGGCCGGCGATCGCCAGCACGCCCACCAGCACCAGCATTGCCGCCCAGGGCATGCGATGGATCAATCCGCCCAGACGCCCCATGTTGCGCTCGCCGGTGGCATGCAGGATGGCACCGGTGCCGACGAACAGCAGGCTCTTGAACATCGCGTGATTGAGGCTGTGATACAGCGTCGCGGTGAGCGACAGCGCGGCAAGCGTGTTCTTGCCATAGACGTGGAAGATGATGGTGAGCCCGATGCCGACCAGCAGCAGGCCGATGTTCTCGATCGAAGAATAAGCCAGCAGGCGTTTCATGTCGCCCTGCACGGCGGCGAACATCACGCCGAACACCGCCGTGAGCAGCCCCAGCGCCAGTACCAGCACGCCCCACCACCACAGCTGCGTGCCCAGCAGATCGAAGGTGACGCGCAGGATGCCGTAGATCGCCGTTTTCAGCATCACGCCGCTCATCAGCGCAGACACCGGCGAGGGCGCTGCCGGATGCGCCTCGGGCAGCCAGACGTGCAGCGGCAGCACGCCCGCCTTCGCACCGAAGCCGAACAGCGCCAGCAGGAATGCCGCCGATGACCAGAACGTGCTCAGCTGCGCACCGCGCATCGCATCGAAGGTGTAGGCACCGATGCCGTGGCCGCCCTGCATCACGCCGAAACTCAGCAGGATGGCAATCGCGCCGACATGCGCGATCAGCAGGTAAAGGTAGCCCGCCTTGCGGATGTCGGGGATGGCGTGGTCGGTGGTGACGAGGAAATAGGAAGACAGCGCCATGGTCTCCCACGCCACCATGAACATGTACGCGTCATCCGCCAGCAGCACCAGCGTCATGCCGACCAGGAACAGGTGGTATTCCAGGCACAGCAGGCCGAGCGTGCCGCCCGCCATGGTGCGGAAATAGCCGGCACTGAACAGGGAGACGCCGAGAGAGGCGCCGCCCAGCAGGATCAGGAAGAAACCGGACAGCGGATCGAGACGGAGATGGAACGGCAGGTCGGGCAGGCCGAGCGGCAACACCATGATGCCGGGCGGTGCGGCAAGCGCCCACAGGCCGGCCGCTGCCAGCAGCAGCGAGGTCAGTGCACTGAGCGGAAAGACGACGTTGTTGATCAGCTGCGGCGTGCGCTGCAAAACCAGCGCCACGATTCCGAGCACGATCCAGAACTGGACTAACCAGCCAACCACATCCAGCGGCGATATCCCAACGGCGTCCATCTGGTGTTACTTATACACCCCTCGATTGAATGCACATCTTGCAGGCCGGCGATTCTACTCCTGCGTTAAAGGGATATTCAAGGAAGCAAGCGCGATTTCGGCCGGGATAACCCAACGGCGTAACCCGCATGAGTCATAAGATTGAACGCACGGATTCCCGCACGAGGATCCGCGCGCCGCGAACCGCCGCAGGTGCTAGCTTGCGGCAAAACCGACAATCGCCGGGCGCAATTCCTGTTTGAGCAGCTTCTCCACTTCGATCAGCGCACGCGTGCGCGCAGTCCGGGCATCCTGTGCCGACGCTTTTACCGGCCAGGTCTGGGTGCCGCGCACGCGCCGCGATGCCTTTTCGACCAGCGACACCTCCACGGTTGCGCGCATCCAGTTCCAGCCCTCCTGGCGCCCGATGTCGGTCATGGTCAGCTTGCCCTCCAGCACCAGATCCGCATCATCCATGCCGGTCGCCAGGAAGCCGGCTGCCGCCAGTCCGCCCTTGAGTATGGAAGCGAACGCTTTCGCGCCGCCGTCCTGCACGACTTCTGGGGCAATGCGTATGCGCTTCAGCGTATCGTCGATCATCTGCTGTACCGATGCCTGGGAAACCTGGCTCTGCACACCGCGCCCGGACGGGTCGATCACCTTCAGCGATGCCTGGAAACCGTCGCGCCGGATCGTGGCCTGCGACGCCTTGGTCAACGCACCGACCTTCAGCAACAGGTCGTTTGCCTGGTCCGCCGCCTGCAGGTCCTGCTGTATCTCCTTGTCGATGTTGCCCAGTTCCTCGCTCAGGCTCGCTGCGGCTTGCGCACGCGACAGGACTGCAAAGGCATGGTAATCCGCGGTCACCGGATCGAACCAGATGCCTGCGATCGTGATACCGCTGATCACCTTGTCGGTCCTGGCGGATACCTGCTGGGAGGACTGCCGGCTGAGCTGCTCCTTGCCGCCGGACTGAACCACCGTGGTGGCATTCTCGTTCGCCACCTGGATGCGCACTTCAAAGATGGTCGCCAGATCGCCGCGCGCACGATTCTGCGCCTCCTCCTCGGTGGAAGCCTCGCCACGACCCACCAGGTATTGGTCGTTGGGATATTCGGCCGATTCGCCGCTCAACCAGTCCGGCTGGCCGCCCAATGCGACTGCCGGCATGCCCAGCGCGGACAGGATCAGGGCCAGCGGCAAGAATTTTCTGACGATTCCCATTTGCATCTCCATAACTGTTCTTTCGATCTTGCGTGGCGTTCGCACACCTCACACTACCTGCGCCCGGGCTGGCTCAGGAAATAATCCGACACGAACGATTTCTGTCCCGGCTTGACCTCTACATCCTTGAAGTCGCGACTCCCCAGCACGTTTCCGCCACCATCGTAATACGTCGCGGTCACATCGTGCTTGCCTGCAGGCAGGGACAGGCGCGCCATCAGTATGTTGCCCGGCAACAATGTCCAGGAGCGGGTGTCGGCCCGCTCGGATGCGTTGGCGGCGATATTGGTGAAGATGCTGACCATGGGGTTGTCCGCTTCCTTCTTGTTGACCTCGGCTTCCGCCGCCAGCTTCACCGCCATCCTGGCCACGCCGCGCGCGATGATGACCGGCAGGCGGTCGTTGAAGCTCTTCTCGGCAATCCCGTTCACGTCCTCCACCTCTTCCGAAGTGGCGGAGGATGCACCGGCACTCAGCACCACATGGTCGACAGGTATCGGCCTCCTGACGAAGCGCGGCACGGCAAGGCTGATCATGCCGATGCTTTTGGGATTGCGCGGGTCGTATGCCGGATTCGCCACACGGATGACATTCTCGGCCAGCGTCGCCCCCAGCCCGTTATGCAGGATGAACACCACCTCGCTGGGCGCCGGTTTCCCCGCTTTCAACCGCGCCAGGTCGTCGCCGAGTTTGCGCGGGATCGGGAATCCGGCGTTCTGCGCCTTGTAGCCATCGACTGCTTTCTGCATCTCGATGCGCGCGGAATCCGGCTCGCCTGCGGCCTCGTATACCATGCCGTTCAGGTAGCGCACAAAAGCGCCCGACAGGTATTTCGCGTTCCGGTGCTTTTCGGCCAGCAGCCGCTGCTTCAGGTTGAACTGGCGCGCTTCGACCGCCGCATCATCCACGTCGCCCATCTGCAGGTAATTCAGCGCCTCGAACGAATACACCATGAGCTGCTCGCTGGGCAGGCCTTCGTATGCCTTGAAGGTGTCGTTGATCGTCACCGATGCCGCCTGCTCCTTGATGCTGATCGCATCGAGCTGTTCCATCAGGTTCTTGGCTGCCTCGAATTGCGTATTGGAATCGGCGTACTGTCCCTGCCAGCGCAACAACGTCCCCTTGTTCAGGTGCAGCAAGGTTTCGTCCGAGCCGCCCAGCTTGAGTTTGTCCAGCGCCTTGTTGGCGGCGTCCAGGTCGCGATTGGCCGCGGCATTTTCTACGTGGGCCATGCTTGCACTGTAGGTGGCGCAACCCGGCAACGCCAGCACCGAGACTATTGCCGCGAGGCCGAGAATAACTTGCGCCAGATGATGCAATCCTTGTTTGCCGTTAACGGTCTTCGTTCCCCCTGTAACAATATCTCGCATTTCTCTTCCCTGGGTTTCCGACTGCGCAAGACCGCGCAATGCGTTCATTACAAGACCGTCGCCGACCTCGCTGCCGCGTCACCGCTCGCGAGGGAACGGCGATATGGGGCTGCTAGCGGAAGCGCGCTTCCGTCACATCCTTCTTGAGCTTCTTCTGTCCGGTCCAGACCATGCGGTTGTCCGCCAGGCTGATCAGGGTCATGTCGATCTGGTAGAAACGGATCTGCTCCCGTCCCGATGCATCGGTGATGGTGTTGATGGTGCCCATGAGCATGAAATCGGCGCCCCGCTCCTTGCCCATTTCCTTGCGGGTGGACTCCGACGCATTCAGGTCCATGTCGGAGCGCTCCTGGCGTATCCCTTCGCGCTGCGTTTTGGAAGCCACCACATCGACCCGGCCGGAATTGACGAAGGCACGCTCAAGATCGTTGACGAAGGTGCGGGTGTTGATGTGCTCGTTCGACAGGTTGCGCACCTCGCCGACGATCACGGCCGGCGTATGGCTGGTCTTTTGCGCGTAACGGTCGATCCAGCCGCCGGACAGGGAGTCGCGGATCATTTCTTCGGCCACCAGGCGCGAATCGGTGTCGTTCCAGTAACCGGACAGGTCCCTGACCTCGTCGACCCCGACCCGTTTGACCTCGGTCGAACAGCCTCCCAGCACCAATGCAGCCATCAAAGCGCCCAACAGCATCCAGATTCTCTTGCTCAACATTTCCGTCTCCCTTTGCTAAAAATAACCAAGTAAACCGCCCAACTGCGGAGCTCGCAACCGCGAAATCTAACAGCAAAAACTTTTCGATACCATTAAAAAATTATTGAATTTCGGATAGCGGCATCCGGCAGAATCATCCGGGTCGCCAGTCCGGCACTCCGCGCTACCGGATATCCACCACACGATTCGGCTTCAGCTTCGCATAGGAAGGCATCGCCATTCCGACCGAGGCGTTGATATAGGTCGGATCGGCGATGACGTACTGGCTGCCCTGGTAATCCACCGTGGCGAATTCCGGCTTCACATGCTTCAGCTTCACCGCAGTGGTCAGGTGTCCGGGGTAGAGCAGGCCGATCACCTTGATTCCCAGCAGTTCGCGCACCAGCCATGCGAATACCGCCGAATGTTCCTTGCAATCGTTATAGGGGAAATACATCGATTCTTCGACGAAGAACGATTTCTCGTGGCCGAACTGCTCCTCGTCGGTCTTGTAGGCAAAAGATTTCTGCACGAAGGCCAGCAGGAAGTTGACCGCCTCCTCCTCATCCATCGCGGCGGTGTATTTCTTCAGCTCGGGCAACAGGCCCTGGCGGAACAGCATGCTGGCCTCGGTATTGAAATAGAGCTCGAAGTCGGATTGCGGATAGGTATCGAGGTACTCGACCAGCCGGCGGTCGTAGGGAGCGTTCACCTTGACCTGGTTGCCCTTGTACTCGAAGGCCAGCGCGCGCTGCCCCGGCACCGGCCGGGTGAAACCGATCGCGGCGGAGCGAATGTCGAGCGGCTTGAGCTGGACCGGGTAGCTGGCCTCATAGGTATAGAAGCTGCGGATGCTGTCGCCATGATCCGCGGCCAGCACCGCGTAATAAGTCTGGTCGCCGACCTTGATGAACTTGGTCGAATAGACCTGCTGCCGGACCGCCACGAACAGGTGCACGTCCATCCCGACGTAACCCAGGCGAACGTCGTAACCGGACTTGACCAGGAAGAACCAGAGCAGCAGGTTCTGTTCGGTCCTGCGGTCGGGCTGCAGCGCCTGCGCGACGCTGCGCCAGAGCGATGCATACCCCCAGTCGTCCAGCTGCAGCTGGCGGCGTGCATCGCTGATCGCCTGGAAGGTCGGCTCGTACTGGCTGCCGCTCATCATTCCCCAGAAGGCGCTCATCTCTTCCGGCTTCTCGCCGGTCGACACCCGATAGCTCTGCCATTGCGGGTCGAACGGAAACCTCACCGCATTGCCGTAGAACATGACTTCCAGCGTGTTCGCCGCAAGCGGCTGCCTGGGCTGCGGCGGGGCCGGCGGCAGTACCGGAGGAGCGGCAGGCACCGCCACGACGGGCAGCGGGGCCGGTTTTGCCGGTACCGGCGGCGTGTACACCGGCGCCCGTTTCGGCTCCGGCTCCTTGATCAGCGGCTTGCCCTGCAGCGTCTCGAATTCGCGCCAGCGGCCTTTCAGGAAATCGGCAAACTCGGCATCCTGTTTCTCCTTGTATGCCCGGAATTCGGTCTTGAGTTCCTGCGCGCCCTGCTGTTGCTGTTCGCGATACTTCTCGAAATCGCTCTGGGCAGAAGCGGCCTGCCCGTATGTGGCCGCGGAGAACAGCAATGTCGCTGCAAACAATACGCCAAACTTACGCATACATCCTCCTCGATTCATCGTCACTGCTCGCTGGGTACCAACCAGACCCACAGTTCATCGGTATCCGGATCGCGCCATTTCGCCTTGACCATTGCCTTGACGTCGACCTGCCGTGAATCCTCATGTGCGACCTGCGCCCCGACGGTGCTCGCCCTGTCGTGCGCCACGGTCGTGGCAACCACCTGCGAAGATTGTATGTTCACCCCGAAACGTTTCGCATACTCCTCGCGCGCGCGCAGGATCGCCAGCTCTTCCTGCGCCGCCGCGCCGCGCACATGCATGCCGGCCGATGCGGATACGCCGTTGCCCGGATTGTCGATCCATGCAGGCCGTTCATTGACCGCTTGCGGCGCACTGGCGACGCAAGCCGACAGGACAATGGACATCAGCATTGCGGGCAAGCTGCTGCAGAATCGATTCATGCGTCCCGGCCTCCTCAATCGTTGACCTGTTTCAGCCATTCATCCGCATACGATTCGAAGCTCTCCAGGTCCTTGATCGATTCGTCGCTGAGCGGACGATCAACCACCTGCCT
This sequence comes from Pseudomonadota bacterium, assembly GCA_021847165.1. Classification (GTDB taxonomy): domain Bacteria; phylum Pseudomonadota; class Gammaproteobacteria; order Burkholderiales; family Gallionellaceae; genus Sideroxyarcus. The sequence continues at coordinate 1,472 of JAJZUH010000068.1, read as the reverse complement.
GCCGTCGAAGCTGGCCATGCGATTCGCCCCCAGACTGAACTCGCGCTTGTATTCGATGAATTCCTGTTCGGTCCTGGCCTTGTATTCGTCGAACTTGCGCTGCTCCTTCGCGATCGCATCCCGGGCTTCCTGTTTGTAGGCCTCGAATTCATCCTGTTCGGCCTTCTTGTGTATCTCGAACTCGCCGTCCGTGCTGCTGATGCTGACCTGGCCCTTGCGCATATCGACCTCGTTACGATCAGGCAGCACCGCCACCAGGAAACGCGTGCCGCGCACCCCGATGGTCGCAGCTTCGGTGCGAACCTCGAGTTTCTGGTCGCCCTTGAGGGTGTTCATCGCATAGTAGATCAGGCCGGTGAGCTGTCTCAGGAAACCGGCCTTCTCCTGGCTGTTGTCGATCTCTATCTTGCTGTTCTTCTCGAGCACGACATAGCCGGAATTCCCCACGCGCACCACGGCACGGCCGTTCGGCCCCGTGGTCAGGGTATTTCCCGACGGCAGGATCGCCTTGGATCCAACGGCCTGCTGTTTCTTCCCCGCCGCATCGCTGGTTGCCACCGCACCCTCGGCTTTGACGATCTCGATCCTGCCTCCTGCAGCGGAGCACGGCATCGCAGCAGCGATACCGGCCAGGCAAAACAGAACACTCATACCCAACCTGGAGATACTCATGATAGACCTCACTTGTGCACTTCCGACGACAACTCATCCTGTGCCCCGTGGGCGTGACTGCGCTGAGTCTCCGGGCTGTTCTCGACCTTTGCCGGTGGTTTTGTACAGGCGCTCAGGCCACACAACATCAGCAACAGAAACGCCGCTCGAATCGATTGATGCATGAGATCCTCCTTCCTTGCCGCCGCAAGATTTGCCCCAAAAGAGAAAGGGCAGCACTAGGCTGCCCATCCCCGGTATTGTCTGCTTCAATGGCTAGCGGGCTTTACCAGCCACCATTCGGCGCAGCCTGCTGGTTACTGGCCAGTACCGCTGTTGCCGATCTTCTGCTTGGCGATCTCTGCCGCCAGTTCATCCTGGCCTTTTTGCGCCCTGAATTGCTGCCAGGCAGCCTGGTCGTTGTTCATGCTGGTCTTGACCGCATTCTCGGTCAGCTGCTGCGCAGCGGCTGTATCCAGGCCGACGAGCACATACATCGTGCCATCCGGAGCCACGATGCTCCTGAATATCTTGGTGCCCTGCAGAGTCTGGTCGGTGATCTGCTTGGTAACAGAGGTGTTGACGCGGTCCACCGTCTCCTTGCTGCCCGCACCGGTCGTCTCGGCATATTGCTTGATCATGTTCTGCACTTGCACTCTCATGTTCTGTGCAAGCTGGACGCGCGCTTCAGTGGCGGCCATCTGTTTCATGAAGGCGACTCCCGCATCCGACTTCGCAGCAGAACCGACCGCGCCCACGGACATGCCTTCAACCGGCGCATCGCACACCCACAGGGGGGCCGCCTTGTCGGTACCCGGGAA
>JAJZUH010000067.1 GCA_021847165.1 Pseudomonadota bacterium | reverse complement strand
GGCCGGTGTGGTGCCGGCCATGCGCGCGGCACGGCTGGATCCGGTGGAGGCATTGCATGCGGAATGAGTCGTGCGACATCTTCTGCAATGTCGTCGACAACTACGGCGACATCGGCGTGTGCTGGCGCCTGGCCCGGCAGCTGGCGAACGAGCATGGGCTGGCGGTACGCTTGTGGGTGGATGACCTGGCCAGCTTCCGGCGACTGTACCCCGAGGCGGATGTGGCGCTGGAGCGGCAACTTTGTCGCGGAGTGGAAGTACGGCATTGGCCGGCCGCTTTCCCCGCGGTAGAGCCTGCCGACCTCGTGATCGAGGCGTTCGCCTGCAAGCTGCCGCCTGGATACATGACTGCAATGGCGGCACGAGAGCGCAAACCCGTGTGGCTGAATCTCGAATATCTTTCTGCCGAGGACTGGGTGGAAGGGTGTCATAAACTGCCGTCTCCGCATCCGAGCTTGCCGCTGACCAAATACTTCTTTTTCCCGGGTTTTACCGAAAGGACCGGCGGTCTGCTGCTGGAGCGCGACTTGCTGGCGCGACGCGACGCGTTCCAGTCGAATGACGGTGCGCAGCAGCGGTACTGGCACAGCCTGGGCGTGCCCGAACTGCAGGCAGGCGAGCTGCGCGTTTCGCTATTTGGCTATGAGAATCCGGCCATGGAGGCTTTATTGCAGGCGTGGGAGCTGAGCGATCAGCCCGTGACCTGCCTGCTGCCGGAAGGACGTTCGCTGCCGCAGGTGGCGGTGTTCTTCGGCCACCCTGCCGGCAAGACAGGCGATATCTGGCAGCGCGGCAACCTGCGCGTGCATGTACTGCCCTTCGTCGAGCAGGAGCGCTATGACGAACTGCTGTGGGCGTGCGACATCAATTTCGTGCGCGGCGAGGATTCCTGCGTGCGCGCGCAATGGGCGGCCAAGCCCTTCATTTGGCAGATATATCCGCAGCACGACGGGGTGCACCTGGAAAAACTGCAGGCTTTCATGAACTTGTATTGCAGCGGACTGTCGCAGCAGGCGTCGCAAGCGGTGCAGGCGTTATGGCTGGGCTGGAATCGCGGCGACTCGGCAAGGCTGGCCGCTTCGACAGACTCAGGACAGGCTTGGCCTGTTTTCCTGTCCTGCCGGGAGGAAGTGCAAGCTCGGGCGCGGGATTGGGCGCAGCGCCTGGCGGGAAACAATCTTGCATTGAATTTGCTGGATTTTTTCCACCAAGTTGCATAGAATGCGCGCCTTCAAAATCTAGCTTCAGATAGGAACAGAAATGAAAATCGCTCAAGAACTCCGCGCCGGCAATGTGGTGATGGTGAAGAACCAGCCGCTGGTGGTGCAAAAAGCCGAATACAGCCGCTCCGGTCGCAACGGGTCGGTGGTGAAATTCAAATTCAAGAACCTGCTGACTGACGCGCCCAGCGAAGCCGTCTACAGCGCGGACGACAAGTTCGACCAGATCATCCTCGACAAGAAGGAATGCACCTACTCCTACTTCGCCGATCCGATGTATGTATTCATGGATGGCGAATACAACCAGTACGAAGTGGAGAAGGAAAACCTCGGTGACGCGGTGAACTACCTGGCGGACGGCATGGAAGACCAGTGCGAAGTGACCTTCTACGACGGCAAGGCCATCTCGGTCGAACTGCCCAACACCATTGTGCGCGAGATCGAGTACACCGAGCCAGCCGTGCGCGGTGACACTTCCGGCAAGGTGATGAAGCCTGCCAAGCTGAAAGGTTCCGGCTTCGAGTTGCCCGTGGCAGCATTCATCGAGATCGGCGACAAGATCGAGATCGATACGCGCACCAACGAGTTCAAGAAACGCGCGAACTAAGCCAGGTTTGCCGTTGCAATAAAAAGAAGAGCCGCTGCAAAGCGGCTCTTTTTCATCCGTCATTCCGGCAAAGGCCGGAATGACGGACGGTTACAACTTTTCGACGCTGTACACTGCCACCAGTTTATGCGTCTCGCCGGGCGCGACGGTGACGACATTCTCCAGCGCATTGCCGCTTTCCACGCACACCATCCCGCGGTGGCCGTTCTCGCCGAAGTCGCCCATCTTGTCGGCTTTCTCGGTCCACGGGTTCCAGACCACGGTGGACTTGCTGCCCTGCTTGGCGATGCGGATGGCGCGCTTCAGGCCCTTGTCCTCAATGACGCAGTCGGCCGCGGTGTTGACGTAGACGCGATCCACTTCGCTCTCGATCGCGATGCCGTCCTTCTGGGTGAAACGCGCGAAGTCCTGCACCTTGTCCAGGTATTCGCAGTTCTCCAGACCGCGGATGGTCATCTTTGCCACATCGCTGATGTGGAAGTAGGTATGCAGCGCCTCGCCGAGTTCGAACGCGACCTTGCCGGTGTTGGTGGTGATCAGCTCAACCCGCAAGGCTTTGCCTACGGTGGCCTCGAGCTGCGCGGTGCAAGGGTTGGGCCATTGTGCGCGGGTGGCGTCGCTTTCGACCAGACCGAAACGCAGGAAGGTCGAGCCGTCCGGCAGGGCCCTGGTCTCCAGCACTTCCCATGGCACGGTGCGGGCATAGCCGTGGCCGGGCAGCTTGCTGTCGGTCTTGTGCGGGCCGAACCACGGCCAGCAGACCGGCACGCCGCCGCGGATGGATTTGCCCGGGGCGAACTTGGCAAGGGGCGACAGCCAGATCACCGGCTCTTCGCCGCGCGGCTGGAAGGTGGCGATGTGCGCGCCTTGCAATGCGATATTGGCGACCGCGTGCTGATTGGCGATTTCGGCGATGATCACGCCGTCGGCGATCTCCTTGAATTGCACGTGGTTGCCGATGGCGTATTGCTGGTTGAGTTCGGACAGTGTCATGTCGATTCCTGTTGGATGATGGAGGGAAAGGTTCAGCTTTGGTCCGGCGGCGGTGCGGTCTTCAGCACCTCGTCGAGCGTGGTCAGCCCGGCGGCGATCTTGAGCGCACCGGAGATGCGCAGCGGTTTCATGCCTTCGCGACTGGCTTGTTCGCGCAAGGCCGCGATATCGGTTTCCGGGCTGATGATCTTGCGCAGCTCGGGCGACATGAGCAGTATTTCGTAGATGCCGACGCGCCCGGAATAGCCGGTCATGCGGCATTCCAGGCAACCGTGCGGCTGCTGCAGCTGCGCCGGGCGGTTCGCTTTCCAGGGCGCGACCAGGTTGTTCCACAGTTCGATATCGTCCTCCTGTATCGGGTGTGCCTGCTTGCAGTGCGGGCACAGCGTGCGAACCAGCCGCTGCGCCATGATGCCGAGCAGCGTGGCGTTGATCATGTAGTAAGGCACGCCCAGGTCGAGCAGGCGGGTGATGGCGGAAGGCGCATCGTTGGTATGCAGGGTCGACAGCACCAGATGGCCGGTCAGCGCTGCCTGGATCGCCATGTCGGCGGTCTCCAGATCGCGTATCTCGCCGACCATGATGATGTCCGGATCCTGACGCATCAGCGCGCGGACTCCTTCGGCGAAGCCGAGGTCGAGTCCCTGTTGCACCTGCATCTGGTTAAACGCCGGTTCGACCATCTCGATGGGGTCTTCCAGCGTGCACACGTTGACTTCCGGCGTCGCCAGGTGCTTCAGCGTGGAATACAGCGTGGTGGTCTTGCCGGAACCGGTGGGGCCGGTGACGAGGATGATGCCGTTGGGCTTCGAGGTCATCAGCTGCCAGCGCGCGCGGTCGTCTTCGGAAAAGCCCAGCTCGGAAAAATCGCGCACCAGCACTTCCGGGTCGAAGATGCGCATCACCAGTTTCTCGCCGAAAACGGTGGGCAGGGTGGAAAGGCGCAATTCGACTTCCTGCCCGTTCTCGGTCCGGGTCTTGATGCGTCCATCCTGGGGGCGGCGTTTCTCCATCAGGTCCATGCGCCCGAGCAGCTTGATGCGGCTGGTCATCGCGGTGACCACCGACATCGGCAGCTGATGCACCTGGTGCAGCACGCCGTCGATGCGGAAGCGCACGATGCCGGATTCGCGCCGCGGCTCGATATGGATATCCGATGCGCGTTGATCGAAGGCGTATTGCCACAGCCAGTCGACGATATGCACGATATGCTGGTCGTTGGCGTCGAACTGCTTGTTGGTCTTGCCCAGTTCGACCAGCTGTTCGAACGAGGCGAGGTTGGGCGAATCGGAACCGGTCTTGGTGGCGCTCTTCACCGAACGCGCCAGGTTGTAGAACTCGACCAGATAGCGGTTGATCTCGGCAGGCGAGGAAAAGACACGGCGGATACTCTTGCGCGAGGTGTGTTTGAGGGTCTCTTCCCAGTCGCGCAGGAACGGTTCGGCGGTGGCCACCACCAGTTCGTTGCCTTCGATGCTGATCGGCATGATGGCGAAGCGGTTGGCATAGTCGATCGACATCAGGTCGACCAGGTTGGTAAAGTCGATCTTGATCGGGTCGATGTGGAGATATTCCAGGCCCACCTTCCGGGCCATCCATTCGGTCAACGTATCCAGGGTGATGACGCGGTTGGGAGGCAGCAGGGATTTCCAGTTCTTCTCTGCCACGATGATCAGGGGGTGGGCATCGTGCCGCCGCAGCCGGTGTTCGGCGAAGAGCGAGTCGGCGTCGGCTTTGCCGACCATGCCGTCGGCAACCAGCATCTCCAGCACTTCGGCCAGTTTCAGTTTGTGTCCCGGAGCGTCTTTGGCTGCCATGTTCGTACCTTGTTTTAGGTTGGGCGGACTATACCGTTATCGGGCGGGGGCTTCAATCGACTCGCTGGTGCGCAGCCATTCGCGCGAGCCGGGGAAGCGAACGACGCGCATGCGAATGGCGGGATCGCCCTCGGCGCGCGGAGATCCTGCGGGCTACCCCGCAATTATGGCTGTTGCGCCATGCCGACATCCTGTGGGGGTTGCGCCGCCGTTTCCCAGCTGCCGCCCAGCGCCTGGATCAACGCCACATTGGCGGTGAGCTGCTGTCCCGCGATCTGCAACTTGCCGTTGCGCGCGGTGTAGGCGATGGCCTGTGCGCTGATCACGTTCAGGTAGGACACGGTACCCGCCTTGTACTGGTTGGTGGCCAGCCGCAGCGATTCGTCTGCCGCAGCCACCGCGTCCTCCTGCAGTCTGGCTTCGTCGGCCAGCGCGGACAATGCGGCAAGCTGGTCTTCCACCTGCTGCAAGGCCTGCAGGCTGAGCTGGCGGTATTGCGCGACCGCCTGCTGGTAGGCGCCCTGGCTCTGGGCGACCTGGGCGCTGCGGGCGCCGGCATCGAACAGGGTCTCGGCAATCGACGGCCCCACCGACCAGAACGCATTGGGTGCCGAGATCAGGTTGGGGAACACGGTACTGTGCCAGCCGCGTTGCGCCGAAATGGTCAGCGCCGGGAAGTAGGCCGATTTCGCCACGCCGATTTGCGCGTTGGCTGCGGCCACTTGCCGTTCGGAAGCGCCCAGATCCGGACGCCGCAGCAACAGCTGCGACGGCACGCCGGCCGGGATGGCACGGGCCTGGGGCAGGCCGGGCAGCGGCGGCAGGGAGAAGCTGGATGGCGCTTCGCCGACCAGCACCGCGATGGCGTGTTCCAGTTGCGGGCGCTGTACATTGAAGGCGGCCAGCTGCACGCGGGCGTTGGCCAGCTGCGACTGGGCCTGCGCCACATCGGCCTTGGTGGCGACGCCGGACGCGTAGCGATTCTGCGTCATCTGCAGGTACTTCTCGTAGGCGGCTACCGTGTCCTGCGCCAGCGCGATCTGACTGTCCACCTGGCGTATCTGGAAATAGCTTTGCGCCAGCGTGGCCTGCAGGCTGAGTTGTGCGGCAAGCAGGTTGTCGTGGCTGGCCTCGGCGCTGGCTTCATTGGACTCCACCTGGCGGCGCACCTTGCCCCAGAAGTCGGGCGCCCAGCTGGCGGCGAAACCGGCAGTTTTTCCCGAGATGGTGGTGGTGGTCCCCGTGCCCCCGATTGCGGCCGAGGTGCCGGAGGAAGAGCGGCTGCTGGAGACCGTGGCGCTCAGCGTGGGAAATTCGGCCGACCGTGCCAGGTCGGTGAGCGCCAGCGCTTGCTGGTAGGCGAAATACGATGCGCGCAGGCTCTGGTTGGCGCTGACCACGCGCGGCTCCAGCGTGTTGAGCGTCTCGTCGCCGAAGATCGTCCACCAGTCGCCCTGCGGCGGTGCCGCCAGCGGACCGGCCAGTACCCAGCCCTTGTTTTCCTTGAACTGGGCCGGAGAATCCACCTTGGGCCGCTCGTAGTCCGGGCCGACCGCGCAGGCCGACAGCAGCAGGCCGACGCCGAGGACAAGCGCTTGCCGGGCCAGCGGGTTGATCGCCGGTTGCCGTTGGGGTGAATGCAGGGGGAATGTCTTGAGCGGACTCATGCTGGATTCCTGTGCTGATTAGTGTTGTGCTGCAGGGTGGTTGCGGCGCGCCCAACGGCGGCGGCTCCAGTGGCGGAATTTGTCGAGCTGCAGGTAGATCACCGGGGTAGTGTACAGCGTGATCAGCTGGCTGACGATCAGCCCGCCGGCGATCGAGATGCCCAGCGGCTGCCGCAGTTCGGCACCGTTGCCGCTGATCAGCGCCAGCGGCAACGCGGTGAAGAGCGCCGCGAGCGTTGTCATCAGGATGGGGCGCAGGCGCAGCAGGCAGGCTTCGTGGATGGCGTCGCGCGGGCTCGCACCGGTTTCCCGCTCTATCTGCAGCGCAAAATCCACCATTAGGATGGCGTTCTTCTTGACGATGCCGATCAGCAGGAACACCCCGATCAGCGCGATGATGGAAAAATCGGTATGGAACAGCATCAGTGCCATGACCGCGCCGATACCTGCCGAGGGCAGCGTCGACAGGATGGTCAGCGGATGGATGGTGCTCTCGTACAGCATCCCCAGCACGATGTAGATCACCAGGATGGCGGTGAGAATGAACAGGGGCTGGTTGCTGAGCGTGTCCTGGAACAGTTTTGCCGTACCCTGGAAGCCTCCCTGCACGGTGCCGGGCAGTCCGATCTTGGCCATTTCCACCGCGATTGCCTGCTGTGCCTGCCCGAGCGATGCCCCCGGCACGAGGTTGAACGAGATCGTCGAGGCAGCGAACAGGCCCTGGTGGTTGACCTGCAGCGGGGTGGTGTCCTGCTCGTAATGCGCCAGCGCCGACAGCGGCACGCGCTGGCCGGCGGGGGAGATCAGGTAGATGTCCTCAAGCGCGTCCGGGCGCTGCTGGTATTTGGCATCCGCCTCCATCACCACGCGGTATTGATTCAGCGGGGCGTAGATGGTCGACACCAGGCGCTGCCCGAAGGCATCGTTCAGCGTCTGGTCGATGGTGTTCACCGAGATCCCGTACTGGGATGCCGCTTCCCGGTTGATGACCAGCTCGATCTGCAAACCCTTGCTCTGCTGGTCGGTGTTTACCTCGGTCAGGATGGGGATGCGGTTGAAGGCGGCCAGCACGCGCGGCTCCCATTCGCGCAGCTCGTTCAGGTTGCCGCTCTGCAGCGTGTATTGATACAGCGCAGGCGAAGGGCGGCCGCCGGCGCGGATGTCCTGCACGGGAGCCATGAACACCTGGGCGCCGGATATGCCGGCCAGCTTGTGCCGCAGCCGCCCGATGACCGCGGTCGCATCCGGGCGCTCCGTGTAGGGCACCAGGCTGATGAAGATGAAGCCGCCATTGGTACTGCCACCGCCGGTGAATGCCACGACATTCTGGATCGCCGGATCCTTCCTGATGATATCGACGATGTTCTGGAGTTTCTGCGACATGGACTGGAACGAGATCGCCTGGTCGGCCTGGATGGTGCCGATCATGACACCCGTATCCTGGGTGGGGAAGAAGCCCTTGGGCACGATCTTGTACAGGTAGACGTTGAGCGCGATGGTGCTGAAGAACACCACCAGCATCAGCCGGTGGTGCCTGAGCGCCCAGGTCAGGCTGCGATCGTAGCCGTGCAGCAGTTTCGCATAGCCGCGCTCCCCCCATGCAGCGATGCGGCCCGGCTGGCGATCCTTGCGCGGCTTGAGCAGGCGCGAAGCCAGCATCGGGGTCAGCGTGAGCGAGACCGCCAGCGAGATGAAGATCGCGATGGACAGCGTGGCGGCGAATTCGCGGAACAGGCGGCCGATGATGCCGCCCATCAGCAATACGGGCAGGAACACCGCAGCCAGCGACAGCGTCATCGACACCACGGTGAAGCCGACTTCGCGCGCCCCGCGCAGCGCTGCCTGCATGGGCGGGACGCCTTCCTCGACGTGGCGCATGATGTTCTCCAGCACCACCACGGCATCGTCGACCACGAAACCGGTGGCGACGATCAGCGCCATCAGCGACAGGTTGTCCAGGCTGTAATCCAGCAGGTACATGGCGGCGAAGGTGCCGACCAGCGAAATGGGCACGGCGATGGCCGGGATGAGCGTGGCGCGCCAGTTGCGCAGGAACACGAAGACCACCAGCGCGACCAGCAGCACCGACAGGATCAGCGTGTGCTCGGAATCCTTCAGCGAGGCGCGGATGGTGACGGTGCGGTCCGACATCAGGTGCACTTCCACCGCCGGCGGCATCGAGGCCTCGAATTCCGGCAGCGCCGCCTTGATCGACTCGACCGCATCGATGATGTTGGCGCCGGGCTGGCGCGAGATGATCAGCTGGATCGAAGGCTCGCCATTGGCCATCCCCATGTTACGCACGTTCTGGCTGTCGATGCTGACATGCGCGACCTGGTCGAGCCGCACCGGTATGCCGCTGCGATAGGCCACGATCACCCGGTCGTATTGTTCGGGAAGCGTGAGCTGGTCGTTGGCCTGGATCTGCCAGCGATGCAGCGCATCCTCGACTGCGCCCTTCGGCGCATTGATGTTGGCGGTGGCGATGGCCTGCCGCACCTGTTCCAGGCTCAGCCCCATGTTGTTGAGCTGGTCCACATCCAGATCGACCCGCACCGACGGCAAGGCGCCGCCGCCCACGGTCACCTGCCCGATGCCCGGCAGCTGCGAGATCTTCTGCGCCAGGATGGTCGAGGCGGCGTCGTACAGCTGGCTGCGCGACAGGCTCTTCGAGGTCAGCGACAGGATCATGATCGGCGCATCGGCCGGGTTGACCTTGCGGTAGGTCGGATTGCCGGTCATGCCGGTGGGCAGCATGGGCTGCGCCGTGTTGATGGCGGCCTGCACTTCGCGTGCCGCATCGTTGATGTTCTTCGACAGATCGAACTGGATGGTGATGTTGGTTGAACCCAGCGAGCTCGACGAGGTCATCTCGGTGATGCCGGCGATGCGTCCCAGCGCGCGCTCCAGCGGCGTCGCCACGGTCGCCGCCATCACGTCGGGGCTGGCACCGGGCAGGTTGGCGTTCACGTTGATGGTGGGGAAATCCACCTGCGGCAGGGGTGACACCGGCAATAATTTGAAGGCGATGGCGCCGAGCAGCACCACGGCCACCGCCAGCAGCGTCGTCCCCACCGGGCGGCGGATGAACAGGGCGGAGAAATTCACCCTTCGGCTCCTTGCGCAGGTGCCGCGCTGCCGAAGCGCGCTCTCCAGCGGGCGGCCAGGCGGTCGAACGCGAGGTAGATGACCGGCACGGTGAACAGCGTGAGCAGCTGCGACAGCAGCAGTCCGCCGACCAGCGTGATACCGAGAGGCTGGCGCAGCTCGGCGCCCATGCCGCCGCCGACGATCAGCGGTATTGCGCCGAACAGCGCGGCGAAGGTGGTCATCAGGATCGGCCGCAGGCGCAGCTGGGCCGCCTGCAGGATGGCTTCGGTGGGCGGCAGGCCCTGCTGGCGCTGCGCATCCAGCGCGAAGTCGACCATCATGATGGCGTTCTTCTGCACGATGCCGATCAGCAGGATGATGCCGATGATCGCGATCACCGTCAGGCTGTTGCCCGACAGCATCAGCGCCAGCAATGCGCCGATGCCGGCCGACGGCAGGGTGGACAGGATGGTGACGGGATGCACGAAACTCTCGTACAGCACGCCGAGCACGATGTACATGGTGGCTACCGCCGCCAGCAGCAGCCAGAGCTGGTTGGAGAGCGCCGCCTCGAAGGCCGCCGCTGCGCCCTGCATCTTCAGCGGCACCGAGGCGGGCAGATTCAGTTCCTGCTGTGCTTCGCGTACCGCCTGCACGGCGGCGCCGATGGA
>JAJZUH010000066.1:8568-10149 GCA_021847165.1 Pseudomonadota bacterium | reverse complement strand
ACGGATTTCGGCGCGAACAGGGGGTTGAGGTAATGCTTGCCCATGATTTTTCACCTTGGGTGATGGATTCGTTGGGTATGATAGCACCGTGGCATTACAGACCAGATGACATGCAGACCGCATACATTACTCATTCGCTCTGCCTCAGGCACGACATGGGTTCCCACCATCCGGAAAGCCCGGCGCGCATCCACGCGATCGAGGACCAGCTCATCGCATCGGGGTTGTTCGGTTACCTGCAGCACCACGAGGCGCCGGAGGCGACGCGCGAACAGCTGCTGCGCGTGCACGATGCCGGCTACCTGGATGCGATCGTCGCCATGGCGCCGCAACAGGGCAGGGTGGACCTCGACGGCGACACCCTGATGAACCCGTTCACCTATCCGGCGGCGTTGCGCGCGGCCGGCGCCGCCGTGATGGGCGTCGATCTGGTGATGGCAGGCAAGGTGGAGAATGCCTTCTGCAACATCCGCCCGCCCGGGCACCATGCCGAACGCGACCGCGCGATGGGGTTCTGCATCTTCAACAACGTCGCCGTGGCGGCGGCGCACGCCCTGGCGGCGCACGGCCTGAGCCGCGTGGCCATCGCCGATTTCGACGTGCATCACGGCAACGGCACCGAGCACATGTTCCACGAAGACCCGCGCGTGATGCTGTGCTCGACCTTCCAGCATCCGTTCTATCCTTATTGCGGCGCGGACAGCGGCAACGACCACATCGTCAACGTGCCGCTGGCCGCGGGTTCGGGCAGCCGGGAATTTCGCGATGCGGTGACCGATCTGTGGCTGCCCGCGCTGGAGCGCTTCCGGCCGGAGCTGTTGCTGGTCTCGGCCGGTTTCGATGCGCACCGGGAGGACGACATGGCCATGCTGAGGCTGGCGGATGCGGATTACGGCTGGGTGACGGAGCAGTTGAAGCAGGTGGCCGAGAAGCATTGCCACAAGCGCATCGTCTCGATGCTGGAGGGCGGCTACGAACTGCATGCGCTGGGGCGCAGCGCCATGGCGCACATCAAGGTGCTGAGCGGGCTGTAACAGGGGACATCGTCGACATGGATCAACGGCAATTCGATTACATCATCATCGGTGCGGGCAGCGCCGGCTGCCTGCTGGCAAAGCGGCTGACCGAGGACCCTGCGGTCAAGGTCCTGCTGCTGGAAGCGGGCAAACGCGACGACTATCTCTGGATCCATGTCCCGGTCGGCTATCTGTACTGCATCGACAACCCGCGCACCGACTGGCGCTTCCGCACGGAGAAAGAGCCCGGCCTGAACGGCCGCTCGCTGATCTACCCGCGCGGCAAGGTGCTGGGCGGTTCCTCCTCCATCAACGGCATGATCTACATGCGCGGGCAGGACGCCGACTACGCGCGCTGGGTGGATGAAACCGGCGACCCGGCCTGGTCGTGGCCGGAGGCGCTCAGGCGCTACAGGAAGTTCGAGGATTACCACGGCGGCGATAACGCTTGGCACCGGCAGGGCGGCGAATGGCGCGTCGAAAGGCAGCGCCTGAAATGGGAAGTGCTGGAAGTGTTCCGGCAGGCCGCGCAGGAAGCGGGCATCCCGTTCTCGGACGACTTCAA
>JAJZUH010000066.1:0-8468 GCA_021847165.1 Pseudomonadota bacterium | reverse complement strand
TTCAGCTCGCCGGACCAGGTGCGGGCCAACGTGGAGTATCACGTGCAGCCCCTGTCGCTGGAAAGGTTCGGCGAACCGCTGCACAGCTTCAATGCCTTCACGGCCAGCGTCTGCAACCTGCGCCCCACCTCGCGCGGCAGCGTCCATATCGCTTCAGCGGAGGTGGATGCCGCACCGGAGATCAAGCCGAATTACCTGTCCACCGAGGAAGATTGCCGCGTCGCCGCCGATTCGCTGCGACTGACCCGGCGGATCCTGGCCAGTCCCGCCTTCAGGCCGTATGCGCCGGAGGAATACAAACCCGGCAACCAGTTTCAAACCGATGAGCAGCTGGTCAAGGCGGCGGGCGATATCGGCACCACGATCTTCCATCCCGTCGGCACCTGCAAGATGGGACGCGCCGACGACCCGCAGGCGGTGCTGGATTCCGAACTGCGCGTCAGGGGCATCGATGGCTTGCGCGTCGTCGATGCATCGGCGATGCCCTCCATCGTTTCGGGGAACACGGCGGCACCGACCATGATGATCGCCGAGCGGGTGGCGGAACTGCTGCAAGCGACGGCGTAACGGACAGGCACGCCGCCTTATTCACTACAGGCAGTAAGCTTTCTCGCAATCGGGCCATCCGTGGTGCCGGAGTTTCGGGGTATGATTTGACGCATCCATTCCTGTTTCCAGAAAGGTAGTGTTCATGTCACACGCGATTCGTATCCATCGGACCGGCGGTCCGGAAGTGTTGCAATGGGAGCAGGCCGATGTCGGCGTTCCCGGCCCCGGCCAGGTCAGGCTGAAACAGACGGCGGTCGGGTTGAACTTCATCGATGTCTATCACCGTACCGGACTCTATCCCTTGCCGTTGCCGTTCGTGCCGGGCATGGAAGGGGCCGGGGTGGTCGAGGCGGTCGGCGACGGCGTCACGCACCTCAGGACGGGAGACCGGGTTGCCTACGCATCCGTGATCGGCGCCTATGCCGAGACCCGGCTCATCCCGGCTGACAGGCTGGTCAAGCTGCCGCCCAGCATCGACGACCGCACGGCGGCAGCGATGATGCTGCAGGGCATGACCGCGCGCTATCTCATCCGCGACATCTACAAGGTCGGGCCGGGCGACACCATCCTGATACACGCCGCCGCCGGCGGTGTCGGGCTGATCGTGTGCCAGTGGGCCGCCGCACTGGGCGCGACCGTGATCGGCACCGTGTCCAGCGACGAGAAGGCCGCCCTGGCCAAGGCCAACGGCTGCCACCATCCCATCGTCTATACCCGCGATGATTTCCAGGCGCGGCTGCTCGAGATCACTGGCGGCAAGAAACTGCCGGTGGTCTACGACTCGGTCGGCAAGGACACTTTCATGAAATCGCTCGACTGCCTGCAGCCGCGCGGCCTGATGGTGCTGTTCGGCGCTTCGTCGGGCGCGGTCCCGCCGTTCGACCTGTCCGTGTTGTCGCAAAAGGGGTCGCTCATGATCACCCGGCCGACACTGGCCACCTTCGTGGCGAGCAGGCCGCTGCTGGAAGAGAATGCGGCGGACCTGTTCGATGTGGTCGGCTCGGGCAAGGTCAAGATCTACGTCAACCAGACTTATGCATTGAAGGATGCGGCGCAGGCGCACCGCGACCTGGAAGCGCGCAAGACCACGGGATCGACCGTGCTGACCGTCTGAACTGACCGCACGGCTCGCCGATGGCCACTTCCACCAGCTGGTTCTACTGGGCGCTGATGTCGGCGGCCTTCGCTGCGCTCACTGCCATTTTTGCCAAGATCGGCATCAGGGGCGTCGATTCCGATCTGGCCACGCTGGTCCGGACCGCGATCATCATCGTCGTGCTCGCGGCCTTTGTCTGGTTCACCGGAAAATGGAGCAATCCGTTCGCCCTGTCTTCCCGGACTTGGCTGTTTCTTGCGCTCTCTGCGCTGGCCACGGGGGCTTCGTGGGTCTGCTACTTCCGCGCCCTGCAGATCGGCGATGCGTCGAAGGTTGCGCCCGTCGACAAGTTGAGTCTGGTGCTGGTGGCCATCTTCGCCGTCGCCTTTCTCGGCGAGCGGCCATCGCTGCGCGAATGGACCGGCATCGCCCTGGTTGCCGGCGGCGTGCTGATCCTGGCGCTATAGCCGGCAGGAGGAATCCATCATGCACGACATACATCAATTCATGCACGGCAGCCGGATGCTGCTGGCCTGCCTGATCGTACTGGCTTGCCCGCTGGCGGCGGCGGAAGATCCGGTGACACCGGAACAGGTGGTCGGCGCCATCGAGGGCACGTTCGGGGTGACGCCCGGCGAACGCCGCAACCATACCAAGGGCACTTGTGCGGAAGGTGAATTCGTCGGCACCCCTGAAGCTGCGGCGTATTCGCGCTCGCCGCTGTTTTCCGGACAGCGCATCCCGGTCATCGCGCGTTTCTCGCTTGCGGGCGGCAATCCCAAGGCGCCTGACACCGCCAGAAGCCCGCGCGGGATGGCACTCGAATTCGCGCTGCCCGACGGCAGTCTGCAGCACATGACGATGCTCAACATACCGGTCTTCGGTGCCATGCGGCCGCGCACCTTCCTCGACCTGATGCTCGCCTCCAAACCCGACCCGGCGACCGGCAAGCCCGATCCGGAAAAGCTCAAGGCGTTCAAGGCCAACCATCCTGACAGCCTGGCGCAAGCCGAGTTCATGGCGAAGCACAATCCCCCGGTCAGCTATGCGAACAGCGCCTATTACGGCATCCACACCTTCAGGTTCATCGATGGCAGGAACAAGACCACCCCGGTGCGCTGGCGTTTCGTGCCGCAGGATGGCGAGAAGCGGCTCACGGATGCCGAGCTGGGTTCGTTGCCGGCGGATTTCCTCGAACAGCGGCTGATCGAGCGGGCCCGGACGGGGCCGGTGCGCTGGGACATGATCGTCAGCATCGGGGAGCCGGGCGATCCGGAAAACGATCCGACGCTGGCGTGGCCCGAGACGCGCAAGCAGATCAGGGCGGGCACGCTGACCGTCACTTCGGCGATGCCGCAGAAAGGCGCCGCGTGCGAGCCGGTCAACTTCGACCCGCTGGTGATGGGCGACGGCATTGCGCCCACCAACGACCCTATATTGCTGTTCCGTTCCCCGGCTTATGCGCTATCGTTCGCCAGGCGGCTCGGCGGAATTTAATTGCGCGCGCCGCGCGGTGAATTAGAATCGTTTCCGGACAAGACCAAGGGGTAGAAGGCAGTGGGCGATTCGCTTGGAAAACTGCGGCACGAACTGGAAGTCGCGCAGCGCGCGCTGGCCGAGGCCGAGGAACGTTGTGCCCGCCTGCATGCCGAGAATCTGGCCGCCATGGAAGAGTTCGAGGATACGCGCAAACAGATCGAACGCGTGAAGCAGGAATGGATGGCGGCCCTGGACGTGGTGGAAGACCCGATCTTTCTGCATGACAAGGATTTTCGCATCCTGCGCTGCAACCTGGCGTATCAGCGATATGCCGGTATTCCCTATGCGCAGATCATCGGCAGGCACTACTACGAAGTCTTCCCGCTGACCCATGCGCCGCTGCGCAACTGCTTGCAGCGCCTGGAAAAGACGGCGGTAGCGGGCCAGGAAGAGGATGTGGAGTTCGGCGCCCATACCTTTCGCTCCCGCGCCTATACCGTGAACGACCAGCAGGGCGGCTATCTCTATTCCGTGCACATCCTGGATGACATCACCGAACGTCGCAAGGCCGCGGAGGCGCTGGCCGCGAACGAAAAGCGGTTCCGCGAACTGGTCGAGACGATATCGGACTGGGTGTGGGAGGTGGACGAGCAGGGCAGGTACACCTATTGCAGTCCCCGGGTGAAAGACCTGCTGGGCTACGAACCGGCCGAACTGATCGGCAAAACGCCATTCGACCTGATGGCGGCGGGCGAAGCGGCGCGGGTGGGAGACATCTTCGGCAGGCACATTGCGGCAAGGGAACCCTTGAGGTGCCTGGAGAACACCAATCTGCACAAGAACGGGCAACCGGTCGTGCTGGAAACCAGCGGTACCCCGGTCTTCGATGCCCACGGTACTTTCAAGGGTTACCGGGGAATCGATCGCGACATCACCGAGCGCAAGAGGCTGGAACGGGAACTGGAATACCAGGCGCACACCGACGTGCTGACCGGACTGCATAACCGGCGCCATTTCTTCGAACTGGCGGAACAGGAACTGACCCGCTCCAGGCGCTATGGCAAGCAGCTTTCGCTGCTGATGCTGGATGTGGACCAGTTCAAGCTCCTGAACGATACCTATGGGCACCATGTCGGGGACACGGTTCTGCAAAAACTGAGCGAGATTTGTACGCGCACCCTGCGCGAGATCGACATTGCGGGACGCATCGGCGGAGAGGAATTCGCCATTCTGCTGCCGGAGACCATGGCCGACCATGCGCTGGAGGTGGCCGAACGGCTGAGGCTGGCCATCGCAGGCGCAACGGTGCAGCGGGAACAAGGCGATTGCCCGGTGCAATTCACGGTCTCGATCGGGATTACCAGCCTGGTCGCCACGGATAGCCAGATCGACGAGCTGCTGCGCCGCGCCGACGCGGCCCTGTATGTTGCCAAGCAGGCCGGACGCAACAGGGTGAGTGCCGAAGAAGTTACCTGAAACGAAGATCGTCTGCGACGATTAGCTCAAAAACTAAAGAAATCTCCGGAGTGGCCGAAACTTACAAGAGACATGCGGTTCTCGGATAGACCTGAAACCATAAAAACAGGCCAAAAACAAAAAAGCAGGAGGGGGAAACATGAAGAAGAATTTGCCTGTCACGCAAATCGAGAAGCAGTTCGCACACAATATACGCATCGTTTCCAAGACCGACCTGAAAGGGCTCATCACCTATGTGAACGACGATTTTCTCGAGGTCAGCGGTTTTACCAGGGAGGAGCTGATCGGGAAGAACCACAACATCGTGCGCCATCCCGACATGCCGCCCCAGGCATTCAAATGGTTATGGGACACCATCAAGCAGGACCTGCCCTGGCGGGGCATCGTAAAGAACCGCTGCAAGAATGGCGACTATTACTGGGTCAAGGCGCTGGTATCCCCCATCAAGAACGACGGCAAGGTCATCGGCTATCTCTCGGTCAGAAGCGTCCCTTCCAGGAATGAAGTCGCCGCGGCAGATGCGCTATACAAGCAACTCAATGCGTCGGGCGCTGCGATCGGCTCCAGGTTCGACCGTTTCAGGTTCAGGAACCTTTCCCTGAACCTCAAGCTGCAGCTGCTCATTCAACCGGTTTTGTTCTTCATGCTTGCCGGTGCGACCTACAGCCTGTATGAGCAGATGAAGACGACCATGCTCAACACGGCACAGCAGCGTGCCGAGGCAACGGCCATGCAGGTGATCGACAGCGCCAACATGCTCATGGTTACGGGAATGATCTCCGACCAGGATAACCGCAGGCTGATGATCAAGAAGATCATCGAAGGCCAGCAGCTGAAGTCGTTGCGTCTGATGCGCACCCAGCAGGTGGTGGATCAGTTCGGTCCGGGGTTGCCCGAGGAGCATCTCGACGACCCGCTGGTGAAGGAAGTGATTGAAACCTCGGTCAAGCAGGGCAAGTCCGTTCCCTACTTCAACCAGTTTCGGGCGGACGGAAGGTTTTTGTTCAGGGCGATCACCCCCTACATCGAGTCGCATGAATTTCACGGCACGGATTGCCTGAGTTGCCACAATGTCGCCGTGGGCAGCTCGAATGGCGCATCCGACATCACGCTGGACCTGACCGACGATTTCAGCCACCTGCACAATCTTCTGTTCATCCTGATCGCATCGCAGATCGGCCTGCAGTTGCTGGTCTTCGTGATCCTGAGGGGCAGCTTCAGACGATTTGTGGAAAAACCGCTGGTCGGAATGGAAAAACAATTCGAGGATGTCATCGAAGGGAATCTGACTGGCGACATCGATATTTCGGGGCGGGATGAAACCGGGCTCCTGTATTGCAAGTTGCAGATCATGCAATCCCAGATCCAGGTGATGCTGGACGAGATGGCGCTGGCCTCGTCCATCATCATGGAGCGCAGCGCCGAACTGGACGGGAAAGTGGTGCAGGTCGCCGAACACTCGAGCAACCAGAGAAACAGCATCCAGCTGATCACGACCACCATGGAGAATTTCAGCAAATCCGTATCCCAGGTTGCCCAGGATGCGAATAACTCGGCAGGGGCGGCGCAGAGTTCCCAGGAGATGATCGAGGAGAGCAACAAGCGAATGGAGCAGACCATCGCCTCGACCACCAAGGTGGTGCAGGCGGTACGGACCTCCAGCAATACGATCGACGAGCTTAAGGTGGCCATCCAGAAGATCGGCGATATCAGCAAAGTCATCAAGGAGATCGCAGACCAGACCAACCTGCTTGCCCTGAATGCGGCGATCGAGGCGGCACGTGCCGGCGAACAGGGCAGGGGGTTCGCTGTGGTGGCCGACGAGGTGCGGAAGCTGGCTGAACGGACTGGCTCAAGTACGACGGATATCGCCAATATGGTGGAGAACATCCATGCCGTGAGCCAGAGCGTCGTTGCCTCCATGCATCAGGCGATACGGGAAGTCGAAGAAGAGGCGGTGATCGTTCATGAGAACGGGGAGACCCTGAAAAAGATCATGCAATCCGGCCGGCAGGTAACGGAGAATGCGCAGCGTATCGCCCACGTCTCGGAGGATCAGTCGCACGCCAGCCAGGACGTTTCGAATAACCTTGAGCATATCTCCGAACTGGTGGACAGCAATGCCGATATCGCGGATGCGGCGAAGCAGGCTTCGCAGGCACTGATCAAATCTGCTACCGAACTGCAGGCCATGATCGAATTGCTCAACCGGAAAAACTGACCGGGCCGCCCGTGGCGCCAGGCCGTGCGGAGCAACGGCCTGGCGCCTGTGCGAGATATGCACACTGCAGGCGTCCCATTCAGGGCACTTGCAGCACATCCCCCATGGCTATGCATTCTTGGACAGCAGGTTCCCGCGCACGAAGTTGATATGCAGGCGCAGTTCATAAAGCAGGTCCCCGAACGCGGCTGGCACCACTATCCTGTTGGCCGCATCCTCGATGCTCTCCAACTGCTGCAGGAATTCGTCCCGCCGGGCGGGATCGAATGAGGATCGGATGGCGTTGCGCTCGAGCTCCAGCAATGCCCGGTACCAGCGATAGATGCGTGACCTGATGCGCCAGCGGTAGACGGCCGGAGCGATCTTCAATGCGGGAACCAGCAGGATGACGACGGGCACGATGGCTTCCAGTGCGCGCGAGATCAGGCTCGCGATCCAGAATGGAAAAGTGCGGTAGAGGAAACTCTTGCCGGATGCGTAATAGCGGCTGGCGTCCTTGCTGATGCGGAATTCGTGTTCCGCCGGATTGGGGAATTCGCCGCGCTTCTTGTACAGGCCGGGCTTGCCGTGCACTTCCTGCGCCGCTTCCAGCAGCACATCGGAGAGCGCGGGATGCAGGCTGTCGCGGGCAATAAGTTCCACCGTGGGACCGACCAGGTTGAGGTCGGCCGGAGGAATGTCCTTGCCGAAGTCGAGCGCGCCCCTGGGTATTTCCAGCATGTTCAGGTATTCGATGCGGCGCGTATAGCCTTCGGCCTGGGTGAAATTGAACAGATGGACATCCGGGTTGTGCAGCAGCGCGCGTATCGTGTCTATCGAGGTTGAATCGCTCATCAGGAAAACGGCATCGATGCGATTCTCCAGCAACGCCTTCACCGGATCGTCCCCCGTACTCAGCAGCGTGGTTCCGTCATTCGGCACGATGCCGTTGGCCTTCAGCAGGGCAAGCGCCAAGGTATGGGTGCCGCTGCCTTCCTGGTCGATATCCAGCCGGTGCCTTCTGAAATCGGAGAGCAGCTTCTTGGGCTTGCCTCGGTAGAAGATCATCAGCGGCTGGTAGGCGACGTTGCCCAGCGACATCAGGTGCTCGATGTCGGTGCTGCCGACTTCCCCGCCCATCACGAATCCCACATCGACCTTGATGGCGGGATTGGACAACATCCTGAGGTTGTCCATGGAACCTTCCGAGGGAATGATGTTGACTGTGATGCCCTGTTTGGCCAGGATCGCCTTGTACTTCTCGGCGTTGTTCTGATACGAACTGCCTTTGGGTCCGCTGGCGATGGTGATGGTGGTGGGGGGGGCGGAATTGATGAACACCAGCACCGCTATGCCTGTCGCCAACGCGACGAGCAGTATCCCGCTTGCTGACATGAACAGGCCGATTCCGGTAATTGCCTTGAGTTGCGCCAGCTTCCTGGCAAGATAGGTATTCATGGGCTGCATGGAAGTCCGTCGATCTGGATAAAGTACGCGACCGATTCTATCGCAGCCGAGATCTATCCAGGCACGTCCGGATCAAAGAACTGGCTCGCCCAAGGAGATGCACGAGGGAGTGCAGTCACGCATAACAAAAAAGCCCTGAAAGGGCTTTTAATTTGTGTTGCAGTCTTTTTTGCAGCGTCCTGGTGCGACCGACGTGCATAT
>JAJZUH010000065.1 GCA_021847165.1 Pseudomonadota bacterium | reverse complement strand
TCAAGGAGGCCTTCCGTCAGGCGCGCAAGGCGCAGGCCAAGCTGAGACTGGATTACCAGCTTTGAGAAGGCTGCTGCAACGCTGGTTCGCTCCCGCGCCGCGCCTGAGTGCGCAACAGAAAGCCCGCCTGGCCGGCTGGCGCGCCCTGCCGGCTGCGGGCGACGACGACCTTCGGCATGGGCGCTACGTGGTGGTCGATGTCGAAACCACGGGCCTGAACCTGATCACCGATACGCTGATCTCCATCGGGGCGGTGGCGGTGGTGGACGGGCGCATCGCGCTGGGCGACAGTTTCTCGGTCGTGCTGCAGCAGCAGCAGAGCAGCGCCAAGGAGAACATCCTGATACACGGGATTTCCAGCGCCGCGCAACGCGATGGGGTCGATCCCGTGGAAGCCCTGCTGGCCTTTCTCGAATACCTGGGCTCGTCGCGGCTGGTGGCTTTCCACGTCGCATTCGACGAGACCATGATCCGGCGCGCCGTGCGCCAGTATCTGGGGTTTTCCTTCAGGCACGAGTGGCTGGACCTGGCCTATGTGATGCCGGCCTTGAATCGCCCGCTGATGGAGAACCACCGTACGCTGGACGACTGGATCGGTCGCTTCGGCATTCGCATCGAGGCCAGACATAACGCGCTGGCGGACGCGTTGGCGACCGCGCAGCTGTTCCAGGTCGCCGCCGCCCAGGCGCGCAAGAAAAACATCAATGATTTCGGGGGCTTGTACGGCCTGGAAAAGTCGCATCGCTGGTTGCGCGATGTAAGCTAACCGTAAGATTCCTGACGTAACCTTATATGCGGTAGCACGAAAGGGCGGGACAGGCTCGCCCTGAGTTAGTCGATTGTTTTGCCGGATATTTTTGATAATTGTCGTTTACGGAGGGAAGAAGTCATGTCCGAATTGATTGCAAGCAAGATACAGAGCAATCCGAAATACCTGCAGTTGGTCAGGCAGCGCGATACGCTTGCCTGGACACTGTCAGCCCTGGTTTGCGTGATGTATTTCGGTTTTACCCTGATGATCGCGTTTGCCCCAGATGTCCTCACCCAGCCTATCGCAGCCGACAGCGTGATCCCGCTCGGCATGCTCATGGGGGTCGGTGTGATCCTGGCATCCTGCGTGCTCACGGGGGTATACGTCTACAAGGCGAACCAGACCTTCGATCCTATCGTCAGTGAAATCGTGCGCGAGGCTTCCAAATGAAAATATTCAAAAATACCTTCTTTGCTTTGCTGGCCATGATCGGGGTGTTCGCTTCCGGCCTGGCTCAGGCTGCCGATGCGGCAGTCTCCGCGGTGGCGACGGCATCCGCCGTGGCATCGGCTTCAGCCGTTGCGCCGGCCGCCGCACCTGCGGAAGTGCCCCTCAACTGGCATGCCATCGTGATGTTCATCCTGTTCGTGGCGGTGACGCTGGTCATCACCTACTGGGCCGCGACCCGCACCAAGACGGCGAGCGACTTCTACGCCGCCGGACGCGGCATCACCGGCTTCCAGAACGGCATGGCCATCGCCGGCGACTACATGTCGGCTGCCTCGTTCCTCGGTATCGCCGCGCTGGTGTATTTCAACGGCTTCTACGGTCTGCTGTTCTCGGTGGGCTGGCTGGTGGGCTGGCCGATCATCCTGTTCCTGATCGCGGAGCGCCTGCGCAACCTCGGCAAGTTCACCTATGCCGACGTCGTCTCGTTCCGCCTCAAGCAGGGCCCGGTGCGCACCATGGCGGCGATCAGCTCCCTGATCGTGGTCATCTGGTACCTGATCGGCCAGGCCGTCGGTGCCGGACAGCTGCTGCATACGCTGGTGCCGCAAATCTCCTATCGCGAATCGATCGTGGTGGTCGGCGCGCTGATCATCACCTACGTCACCTTCGGCGGCATGAAGGCCACGACCTGGGTGCAGATCATCAAGGCCGGCCTGCTGCTGGGCGGCGCCACCATGATGGCGATCGGCGTGATGGCACACGAGAACTTCAGTTTCGCCAAGCTGTTCAATGACGCTGTCGCGGCGCACCCGAAACACCTGGATATCATGAAGTCCGTGGTGCCCATCGGTGCGAAGGCCAATCCGATCGAGTCCATCTCCCTGGGCCTGACGCTGATGTTCGGTACGGCCGGATTGCCGCACATCCTGATGCGCTTCTTCACCGTCACCGACTCCAAGGCCGCACGCAAATCGGTGCTGTATGGAACCTGCTTCATCGGCTTCTTCTACATCCTGACCTTCATCATCGGTTTCGGCGCCATCGTCCTCGTGGCCAACAACCCCGAGTATGTGGCTGACCTGACCAAGAGCGTGCTCGTGCTCAAGGGCGGCGGCAGCATGCCGGCGGTCTATCTGTCGCACGCGCTCGGCGGCGACTTCTTCCTCGGTTTCATCGCCGCGGTCGCTTTCGCCACCATCCTGGCCGTGGTATCGGGCCTGACGCTGGCGGGCGCCTCGGCGCTGTCGCATGACATCTATGCGAACGTGATCATGAAGGGTACCGCGACCGAGAAGCAGGAAGTGTGGATGTCGAAGATGATGGTGATCGGACTGGGCGTACTCGCCGTGATCCTGGGTATCGCCTTCGAGAAGCAGAACGTCGCCTACATCGTGGCGCTGACCTTCTCGATCGCGGCCTGTACCAACTTCCCGATCCTGGTCCTGTCGATCTTCTGGCGCGGCCTCACCACACGCGGTGCGGTGCTCGGCGGCTATACCGGCGTGTTCGGCTCCATCGGTCTGCTGATCATCGGCCCGACGGTCTGGACCAAGGTGCTTGCCATGGGCCCGGCCATCTTCCCGTATGACTTCCCGACCTTCGTCGTGTTGCCGACCGTGCTGATCGTTGCCTATATCGCCTCGATCACCGACAACAGCGAGAGCGCGAAGAAAGAACGGGCTGCGTTCGACGCACAGATGATCCGTGCCGAGACCGGCCTGGGTGCCGAGGTGGGCGCTTCGCACTAAGCGGCAGCGGGCTTCATCCGCACAGGCCACCGGGGCGACCCGGTGGCCTTTTTATTTGCGCTGTTCCGGCTCGCCTCAGTTCGCGGTGCGGGCCGTGCGCAGCGGAAAGCGCACGCTGATGCGCGTGCCGGCATCGCCGTTGCCGGCGCCCAGCTTCACCTCGGCACCGTGGCGCTTGGCGACTTCGGCGACGATGGAAAGGCCGAGGCCGCTGCCGCTCTGTCCGCTGCCGAGGACGCGATAGAACCTCTCGAACACGCGATCGCGGTGTTGCGGCTCGATGCCGGGACCGTTGTCTTCCACGCTCAATTCGGGGCCTTGCGGCGTCGCCCGGACGGCGACGGTGATATGGCCGCCGGACTGGGTATAGCGGATCGCGTTGTCGACCAGGTTGTTCAGCATCTCCGCCAGGCTGGCGGCATCGCCATGCACTTCGATCATCGTGGAGGTGCCTTCGTAGCCGAGGTCGATGTCCTTTTCCAGCGCCATCTGCACCCAGTTGACGGTACATTCCTGTGCCAGGCGGTTCAGGTTGAGCACCGCGAAATTGTCGGTGCGCTGCGCGTCCGGCTCGTTGCGGGCCAGTGCGAGCAACTGGTTGACCAGACGGATGCCATGCCGGGTGCTGGTGTGGATGTGTTCGAGCGCATGCTGCTTACGTTCCGGGTCATCCGTGCGCAAGGCCAGTTCGGATTGCGTCTTCAGGCCGGCGAACGGCGTGCGCAACTGGTGCGCCGCGTCGGCGACGAAACGCTGTTGTGCCGCCATCACCTGTTTCAGGCGTTCCAGCAGGTTGTTGACGGCATCGATCAGCGGACGCACCTCGGCGGGCGCCTTGCTGCCGTCGAGCTGGCTCAGGTCGTTGCGGCGCCGGTTCACCACTTCGTGGCGCAATTGTTCGAGCGGCCGCAAGCCCTGCTTCAGGCCATACCAGACCACGGCCAGCGCGATCAGGGTCAGCAGCAGTTCCGGGATGACGATGTTGGCCAGGATGCCGCGTATCAGTGCCTGGCGCTGCTGCGTGGTTTCGGAGACATGCAGTTGCAGCACCCCGTTGCGGGACGGGAAGGTCAGGCTGACCATGCGCGTCTTCTGTCCTTCCCGTTCGCCATTGCTGAACAGCGGGCCCTTGCGGTCGCGCCGGTAGGACAGCGGCCGCAGGGTGTTGCCGTTACCGGCAAGCTTCCGGCCCTCGCTGTCGGTCACGGTATAGAGCACCCGGTCCGGCATGCCCAGATCCGAACCGTCGGGCAGGGTGGGGATCACATCCAGCTTCTCGTGGCCGCTGCCCAGCTGGAGTTCGGCCGCCACCTCGTTGGCGCGTTGCAGCAATACCAGGTCGTAGGGCTGGTTGGCGTAGTTGATGGTGGCGAAATAGCCGACGATGGTGCTGACGATCCACAGCAGGTAGAGGGAGATCAGTAAGCGCTGCATCAGGTAGCTGCGCAGGGAACGGATGTTGTTTTCCATGACGCTCCTTATGGGCCTTGCCAGGTTTGACGGTGTTGCAACTGCGGGAACGAACGCGCCATCCGCTTCAGGAAGGCAGGCTGCCGATGACATAGCCCAGCCCGCGTATGGTGCGTATGGTGACGCCGGCAGGCTCGATCTTCTTGCGCAAGCGATGGATGTAGACCTCGATGGCGTTGTTGCTGGCTTCTTCCGCATAGCTGTAGAGCCGTTCCAGCAATTGTTCCTTGCTGACCACCCAGCCGGTGCGCAGCATCAGCGCCTCCAGCACGCTCATCTCGCGGGTGGTCAGTTCCAGCGTGGTGCCGTTGATCGCGGCACGGCGTCCGACGCTGTCGAAGGTCAGCGTGCCGCAGGTATAGACCGGATTCACGCCGCACTGCCCGCGCCGGATCAGCGCGCGCACGCGGGCTTCGAGTTCGGGCAGGCTGAACGGCTTGATCATGTAATCGTCGGCGCCGAGATCCAGGCCTTTGACCCGGTCGCCTTCGGCATCGCGGGCCGTGAGTATAATGACGGGAACCTGGCGGTTGTTCTCGCGCAGGCTGCGCAGCACGCTGAAACCGTCCACCTTGGGCAAGCCCAGATCGAGTATCACGAGGTCGAAAGGCTGCTCGCCGCTGAGGATCAGGTTGGCGGCGAGACCGTCCTTGACGCAGTCGACGGCATAACCCGATTGGCGCATGGAGTGGCATAAACCATCCGCCAGAACTTCGTCGTCTTCGGCGATCAGGATGCGCATTGGGTGTAAGTACCGTGTAAGGATTGAGGGTTAAGTTCCTTCCATGGGGCGAGTGCATGTCAGGTATCGCACCCGCCCTGCTTGAGAGACATTCTAAGTGGAAGAGGTGAATTGTCCAACCCTGCAGGCCGGCTTGACCTGCAGGGATTTGTTTTAACAGGGGGAAACATGCAGTTGACGCAAAGGCACAGGGAATATTGGCGGAAGAACCTGCGCCTGACCGGGATGTTGCTGGCGATCTGGTTCGTGGCCACTTTCGTCGTCGGCTGGTTCGCCCGCGATCTGCAGTCCATCACCATTCTGGGCTTCCCGCTCTCGTTCTTCATGGCGGCGCAGGGCGCACTGCTGATCTACGTGATCCTGATCGGCTATTACGCCTGGCGCATGGAGCGCCTGGACCGCGAATACGACGTGCAGGAAGGCGAGCGGTGATGGCGGCACCCGGGCAATCGCGCTTCGTCGCGCAACTCAAACGTTACTATGCGCTCTACACGGGCGGATTCATCGGCTTCGTCGTCTTGCTGTCCATCTTCGAGCAGATGGGCATGCCCAACAAGATGCTGGGCTACATCTTCCTCGGCGCCACGGTGCTGCTGTATGCCGGCATCGGCATCCTGTCCAGAACCTCCGACGTTGCCGAATATTATGTGGCCGGCCGGCGCGTGCCGGCGTTCTTCAACGGCATGGCGGTGGGTGCCGACTGGATGTCGGCCGCCAGTTTCATCGGCCTGGCCGGCACGCTCTACCTGTCGGGCTACGACGGTCTGGCCTTCGTGCTGGGCTGGACCGGCGGCTTCGTGCTGGTGGCCTTGCTGCTGGCCCCGTACCTGCGCAAGTTCGGCCAGTACACCATCCCCGATTTCCTCGGCGCGCGCTACGGCGGCCGCATCCCGCGCACCATCGGCGTGTTCGCGGCGATCCTGTGTTCGTTCACGTACGTGATCGCACAGATCTACGGTGTCGGGCTGATCACCAGCCGCTTCACCGGGCTGGATTTCGGCACCGGTGTGTTCGTCGGCCTGGGCAGCATCCTGGTGTGCTCGTTCCTGGGCGGCATGCGCGCGGTGACCTGGACGCAGGTGGCGCAATACGTGATCCTGATCGTGGCCTACATGATCCCGGTGATCTGGCTGTCGGTGAAGCATACCGGCAACCCGGTGCCGCAGGTCGCCTACGGCTACGTGCTGCAGAAGGTCACGGCACGCGAGCAGGCGCTGAATGACCCGGCCACGCCCGACGGCGCGCGCGAAGCCGAGGTGAGGTCGATCCTGAAACAGCGCGAGAAGACAACCGAAGACCAATTGCAGGCGCTGGAGGCGGGCGGGGCTGCCTA
Source organism: Pseudomonadota bacterium (assembly GCA_021847165.1). Classification (GTDB taxonomy): domain Bacteria; phylum Pseudomonadota; class Gammaproteobacteria; order Burkholderiales; family Gallionellaceae; genus Sideroxyarcus. The sequence continues at coordinate 3,720 of JAJZUH010000065.1, read as the reverse complement.
TCTGGCCGAAGAAAAAGGCCGGCTGGTCAAGGCGGCCGCCGAACTGAAAGGCAAGCGCGATGCGGACCCCAAGGCCATCGCGGCCGCCGACAAGGCCGTGGCGGAATTCCCCGCAGATGTCGACGCGGCGCGCAAGGCATGGCGCGCGGCCGCCGAAACGGACCGGGTCAAGGCCGCCCCGATCGCGGCCCATGCCGAACCGTTTGCCGGTCCGGACCCGGCGACGCGCGACAAGAAACGCAAGAACTTCCTGGCGCTGGTGCTGTGCCTGATGGTCGGCACGGCTGCACTGCCGCATATCCTGATGCGTTTCTACACCACCCCGACGGTGCGGGAAGCGCGCCAGTCGGTGTTCTGGGCGCTGTTCTTCATTTCCCTGCTGTACATCACCGCGCCCGCGCTGGCGGTGCTGGCCAAGTACGACGTGTACACCCTGCTGGTGGGTTCCAGCTTCTCCGAACTGCCGAGCTGGGTGTCTGCCTGGGCATCGGTGGACAAGTCGCTGATGAGCGTGACCGACATCAACCACGATGGCATCGTGCAGCTGGCCGAGGTCAATATCGGCGGCGACCTGATCGTGCTGGCGACGCCGGAGATCGCCGGCCTGCCCTATGTGGTCACCGCCCTGGTGGCGGCAGGAGGGCTTGCCGCTGCGCTGTCCACGGCGGACGGACTGATGCTGACCATTTCCAATTCGCTGTCGCACGACGTGTACTACAAGATGATCGACCCGAAAGCCCCGACCGGCCGGCGCCTGTTCATCGCCAAGGCGTTGCTGCTCGCGGTGGCGGTATTCGCCGCCTATATCACCTCGCTCAAGCCCGGCCACATCCTGTTCCTGGTGGGGGCGGCGTTCTCGCTGGCCGCTTCCGCGTTCTTCCCGGCGCTGGCGCTGGGGGTGTTCTGGAAGCGCGCCAACAAGGCGGGAGCGGTGCTGGGGATGATCGGCGGCCTGGCGGTATGCATGTATTACATGTACATGACCTATCCGTTCTTCGGGGTGAATGCACCGCTCTGGTGGGACATCAGCCCGATTGCGTCGGGCATGTTCGGCATGCTGGCCGGCTTCGTCGGCGTCATCGTCGGCAGCCTGCTGACCGCTGCGCCGGGCAAGGAGATGCAGGAGCTGGTCGACCATGTCCGCTATCCTTATCTGGAAAGCGACGGCAAGGACAGGCCGGTCTGATCCTGCGGGTGACGGGACGGCGATAGTGCAGGAATAATCATTCAGGTGGATGAACCATGACGACCCAGAAGCGTACCGTGTTCTATGTATCCGACGGCACCGGCATCACTGCGGAGACCCTGGGGCACGGCCTGCTGTCGCAATTCGAAGGGATCGAGTTCCGGCCCCTGCGATTCCCGTTCCTCGACAGCGAGGACAAGGCCCGGGAATGCCTGGCGCGCATCGATGAAGTCAGCCGGCGCGAAGGGGTTCGCCCCATCGTGATCATGACCCAGACCAATCCCGAACTCGGCGCGATCCTGCACCAGGCCGAGGCGTTCTTCATCGACCTGTTCGATGCCTTCATCGCGCCGCTGGAGCAGGAACTCGGCTGCAAGTACACCCGCGTCATGGGGCGTTCGCACGGCCACGCCAACCCCGAATACAACGCGCGCATCGCGGCCATGAATTTTGCGCTGGCCCACGACGACGGTGTCTCGGATGCTGACCTGAAAAGCGCCGACATCATCCTGGTCGGCGTCTCGCGCAGCGGCAAAACGCCGACCAGCCTGTATCTGTCGCTGCAGTTTTCCCTCAAGGCGGCCAACTATCCGCTGATCCCGGAGGATTTCGAGCGCGACCATCTGCCCTCGCGGCTGAAGCCTTATCGCAACAAGCTGTTCGGCCTGACCATCGCACCCGAGCAGTTGCACCGCATCCGCAACGAGCGCCGCCCGAACAGCAAATACGCCTCGCTGGAGAACTGCCGCTACGAGGTCGCGGCGGCGGAACGCATGATGCGCCGCGAAGGGATCAAGTGGTTCGACACCACCTCGCGTTCCATCGAGGAACTGGCGGTGCAACTGATGCAGGAACTCAATCTCGAACGGTGAGCCGGATGACGCATCAGGACTTATTCGGCATATCCCTAATCGCGATTTTTCCAGCGCTGCGGATTTCGACTGCCGTGCATGATTGCCACAACCGCAACGGCGAAAGAATCGACTCGATAATAAACGCCAAAAGGAAAGCGCCGCATCAAAGCGCGCCGGGTATTTCTATGAACAAGGGGATGAGCCAAGGGTGCTTCCGCAATCGCGGATAAAATTGCCATCGCTTCGTCCAGGAACTGGTGGCCCAACCCGGTGCTTTGTTCTTCGTACCAAAACGCTGCATCCTCCAGATCAAGCGCAGCTTCCGGCCGGAGACGAATCTCCAGCGTCATAGTTTGCGTCTGATGTCTGCCATCACGTCCGTCGCCAAGCGGCCATGATTTCCGTCAACTTCGTATGCATTCAAACGTCGGTCAAGCTCCGCTCTTTGTTCGGCGGTAAGCGCCAGCACTTTCTTATCGGCAGCAATGCTGTCCCAAATATCTTCAACCATCTTGATTCGTTCTTCGACGGGTATTTTTTGTAGCGTGATATTCATGGCATTCCTTCCAGGCATCATATTGATGCAAGTCTAACCCAGGTAATCTCGAATCGATAGCGGTGTGCATAGCCCGTTACTATCCGGCACCTTTCGTTTTGCCTTACTCCTTATTTGTGTATTATAAAAATCTTTTAGTTATTGGAATTTATCCACATATAAAGCGAACCACATAAAAGTGAGATTTTATTTTTCGAACCTCATAATTGCAGCCGCCAAAAAAATCTCTTGAATTCTCTCCTGCATTTTTCCACCATTTTTGAGAACGTTGCCCATCCAGTAACGCCATCTCATCACTCTCATCGTAGATTAAATCTGTCGAATCCCCAGCATCGGCCGAATTTATCCCCCAACTAAATTTTTTAAAGCGATACCCTCTGTCATCCGGGTGAGTCAACTCTATTTCTTGAAGATAACGCTCTTCATTAAGTGTGAGTTTCATGAAATATGCGACATCACGAGCATAGTCAAAATGATTCCCATCGATTGACAGGATCGCAGATGGAAGTGCGAATGAACACGTCAGCATAAAAGCGATCAAGATTTTCAGTGCTGCTGATTTATATTCTTTTTGTACCGCATGTTCGATACCAAAAAATAAGGAACGCACTGCAATAAATAATATCGGAAGGCCGAGAAAGAATAGGGCCGCTACTGAGTCATTGGTGTACCAATCAGCAACCTCAATCATGAAAAGAACGATCACAAAAATTCCCCATATGGCAGAGGTAATATTTTGGGAAAGCAATAAATGTGTCGATGCAAACTTTCCGGAGCCTCCTCCTTCTTTTGATTTACTACTCATACCATTCCTTTCATTTCAATCAGGATATTGCTAAGGAACTTTCTTTAACTACTTCCCGGAAAGAAATCGACTCCTGCACCTTTTTTCCGCCATCGAGGAACTGGCGGTGCAACTGATGCAGGAACTCAATCTCGAACGGTGACTGCCGCAGTCTCCGTTTGCAGGCCGTAGACCTCGTTCAGTATCTCCACAAAGCGCCGTGCCTGCGGCGACAGGAAGCGACCCTTGCGCAACACCAGGCCGTAGCCGCGTTGCGGGAAATACTGCTTGAGCGGGATGCGCGCCAGCTTCTCGGACCCGGTCAGGCAGATGTCGGTCA
>JAJZUH010000064.1 GCA_021847165.1 Pseudomonadota bacterium | reverse complement strand
AGATCGAGCCGGTCGGCGATGGCATAGAGCAGTTCGTCGCGCGACATGCTGGGATTGGCCAGATAGATGGCCTTGATGTTGGCGGGCAAACGTTCCAGCAGCATGCGGCACAACATGGTTTTGCCGCTGCCGACCTCGCCGCTGATCTTGACGATGCCTTCGCCGTCGGTGATGGCGTAGATCAGGGCATCGAGTATTTCGCCGCGATTGGCGCCGGAGAAGAAAAATTCGGTGACGGGAGTAATCTTGAAAGGCGGCTCGGTCAGGCCGAAATGCTCCAGATACATCTGCTGTCCCCTTTACTGTGACTTCTGCGCTTTGTGTTTTTGCACCGCTTCCATGCGGCTGTACAGCGTCGTGCGCGCGATCCCCAACAGCTTGGCGGCCTCGCTGACGTTGCCGTGCGCCAGCTCCATGGCGGCGTCGATATAGCGGGCAGTATAGCCCATCAGCAGGTCGTCCAGATCGAATCCGCCTTGCAGCAAGACCTGCCGCGCCTCGGCGGACTGGTCGGACGGAGCGCTTCCCGCGCTCTCCGGCTGCGGGTCGAACTCGGCCTCCAGCTGGTGCAGCTTGACTTCGATGCCGGGGTATTTGGTGGTCAGGCGGATGACGATGTTGCGCAGTTCGCGGGTGTTGCCGGGGAAGGCATAACCCCTCCAGGCCTGCTGTGCGGCCGGATCGAGCCTGAACGGCGGGCGCTGGGCCTGCATGGCGTAGAAACTGCTGAAGTGCTCCAGCAACAGCATCTTGTCTTCGCCCAGCGTGCGCAGCGGCGGCACCTGGATGGTGAAGATGCTCAGGCGGTGATACAGGTCGTTGCGGAAAGTCCCGCTGCGCACCGCCAGCTTCAGGTCGCGGTTGGTGGCGGCGACGATGCGCGCGTTGCTCTTGCGCGTGACTGCTTCGCCGACGCGCTGGTATTCGCCGTTCTCCAGCACGCGCAGCAGTTTGGCCTGCAGTTCCGGCGGCATTTCGCCGATCTCGTCGAGGAACAAAGTGCCGTTCTCTGCCCTTTCGAAGAAGCCGGGTTGCGCACTGGTCGCGCCGGTGAACGAGCCCTTGGCATGCCCGAACAGCGTGGATTCGAGCAGGTTGGGCGAGATGGCGGCGCAGTTGAGCACGACATAGGAACTGTCGGGTTTGCCGCTGAGGCGCTGCAGGGCGGCAGCGACCAGCTCCTTGCCGCTGCCCGATTCGCCTTCGATCAGCACCGGGTAGGGAGTCTGGGCATACAGTTCGATCTGGCTGCGCATGGCCTGAATGGGCTGGCTGTTGCCGATGATGCCGAACAGCGACTGGCTGTCGGTCAGCCCGGATTGCTCGCTCTGCTGGATGCGCAGCGCATCGCGCAGCAGGGCGCGCAAGGTTTCCGGCCCGCAGGGTTTGGCGACGAATTCGATGGCGCCGAGGGTGCGTGCGTGCCGCGCATTGCTTTCCTCGTTCTGTCCGGACAGCGTGATGACCTTGATGTTGGGCGCGTGCGCCAGCAGCTCGGTGATGAGACGGAAGCCCTCTTCGGGGCGGTGCGGCGTAGGCGGCAGGCCCAGGTCGACCAGCGCCAGTTGCGGCGGGCTGCCCATGTCGCGCAGCAGGCGGATGGCTTGCGGGCGGTCTTCAGCCAGGTGTATGTCGAATTCATCGGCCAGAATGAGCCGCAGGGAATCCCGGATGAGCGGATCGTCATCGACGATGAGTAGGGCTGGGAGTGTCACGCTGTTATCCTGAAAGTGGCCAATGAGATATGTGTAACGCATGCAGGATAGCCCGCAATCGCATGGAGCTCAAGTTCCGGCGTGTTTCCAAGTTGCGGCGGCGTAGTTTAGAATGCGCCCCTCTTCAACGAGCGATTAGGTTATCCAGTGTCCACACCTCTGGTGGAAGTCCGTGACGTCAATTTCGCCTATGACAGCCGGCCGATCCTGAAAGGCATCAACATGTCCTTTCCGAAAGGGAAGCTGATCGCCATCATGGGGCTGAGCGGTTGCGGCAAGACGACCTTGCTGCGCCATATCGGCGGCGTACTCAAGCCGACCGGGGGGTATGTGAAGGTGGATGGGCAGGTGATCCACGAACTCGACCGGGAAGGGTTGTATGCGTTGCGCCGCAAGATGGGCATGCTGTTCCAGTTCGGCGCGCTGTTCACCGATATGACGGTGTTCGACAACGTGGCGTTCCAGATGCGCGAGCATACCGATCTGCCGGAGGAGATCATCCGCGACCTGGTGATGATGAAATTGCACGCGGTCGGGCTGTATGGCACGCAGGATCTGATGCCGGGCGAGCTTTCCGGCGGCATGGCGCGACGCGTGGCGCTGGCGCGCACCATCGCGCTGGATCCGATGCTGATCATGTACGACGAGCCGTTTGCGGGGCTGGATCCGATTTCGCTGACGGTGGTGGGCGAGCTGATCCGCAAGCTGAACGATGCGCTGGGGGCGACTTCCATCGTGGTGACGCACGATGTGCAGGAATCGCTGAAGATCGTGGATTATGTCTATTTTGTCGCGAATGGTGCGATCATTGCGGAAGGCACGGCGGACGACATTCGCGCATCCGGCGAGGCGTTCGTGAAGCAGTTTGTGCACGGCGAGATGGACGGACCGATCCCGTTCCATTACCCCGGCAACGATTTCAATACCGATCTGGGAGTGCATGCCTGATGGCTATCGTCCGCAGTCTGCGTGGCATCGGAAATCGCGTGGTCAACGCCGTCTGGCGTACCGGTTATGGCGCGCGTTTCTTCCTGATGACTTTGTTTTACTCCGGCATGAGCTTCCGCCGCTTCCGTCTGACGGTGCGCGAGATGTTCTTTTCCGGCGTGATGTCGCTCATCATCATCCTGGTGGCCGGCATGTTCGTCGGCATGGTGCTGGGTTTGCAGGGGTACGAGACGCTCAAGCGCTACGGTTCCGAATCTGCGCTGGGGTCGCTGGTGGCCTTGAGCCTGGTGCGCGAACTGGGGCCGGTGCTGGCAGCCCTGCTGTTTGCCAGCCGCGCGGGTTCGGCGATGACGGCCGAGATCGGGCTGATGAAGGCCACCGAGCAGATCGACGCAATGGAGTTGATGGCGGTGAACCCGATCGCGCGCGTGGTGGCGCCGCGCTTCTGGGCAGGGGTGATTTCCATGCCTTTGCTGGCGGCGCTGTTTTCCGCGATGGGGGTGTTCGGCGGTTACGTGGTGGGCGTGGTGCTGATCGGCGTGGACGAGGGGTCGTTCTGGTCGCAGATGCAGTCGGCAGTGGATTTCCAGCATGACGTGCTGAACGGCGTCATCAAGAGTTTCGTGTTTGGCGTGGCGGTGACGGTGATTGCGCTGTTCGAGGGTTATGATGCCCCGCCCACGGCGGAGGGTGTTTCGGGGGCGACTACGCGCACGGTGGTGCAATCGTCGCTGGTCATCCTGATGCTGGATTTTATTTTGACCGCGTTCATGTTTCGAGGGGATTAGGGTTATGGAACGGACTACATTGGATTTGTGGGTAGGCGCCTTCGTGGTGGCGGGTATTGCGGCGCTGGTGGTGCTGGCGCTCAAGGTTGGCAATCTGAGCACATACAACGTGTCGGATACGTATCAGCTGCAGGCGCACTTTACCAACGTCGGCGGCCTGAAGCCGACCGCCTCGATCAGGAGCGCCGGCGTGCTGGTTGGGCGCGTGACCAGCATCGTGCTCGATACCGATCGTTATGAAGCGAAGGTGACCATGAGCATCGACAAGCGTTACCAGTTCCCCAAGGACACCTTTGCCAACATCCTGACTTCCGGACTGCTGGGCGAGCAGTACATCGGGCTGATCCCCGGCGGGGACGACAAGATGCTGCAGAATGGCGACGAATTCAAGAAGACGCAATCGGCGGTGGTGCTGGAGGATCTGATCGGCAAATTCCTCTATAACAGTGCCGATTCGAAGAAGTGATCTGGAAACGAAAAGAGAAGACCATGAAAAAGATGTTCGTGCTGCTATCTGGTGTGTTGTTGCTGTGTCTGGCGCAGACGGCGCGTGCCGATGTGCCCGATCCCGATGTGCTGATCAAGGAGACGGTGCGCGAGGTGCTGGATGTCGTGCGCAAGGATCAGGAGTTGCGTGCCGGCAACCAGAAAAAAATGCTGGAGCTGGTGGATGCAAAGGTCCTGCCCCATTTCAATTTCGAGCACATGACGCGCCTTGCGGTGGGCAAGTCGTGGCGTTCTGCGACGCCTGAGCAGAAGCAGGCGCTGATGAACGAGTTCCGCATCCTGCTGGTGCGCACCTATACCAAGGCGTTCACTTCCTATCGCGACCAGGTTGTCGAGATCAAGCCGCTCAAGCTGGATGGTGCCGCGACCGAAGTGACCGTCAAAACCTCCATCGTCAAGCCGGGCAGTTCGCAACAGCCGGTGCTGGTGGATTACGATATGGAAAAGATGCCGAACGGCTGGAAGGTCTATGACCTGACGGTCGAAGGCGTGAGCCTGGTGACCAGCTATCGCAGCACGTTCGCCGACCAGATCCAGCAAGCCGGGATCGACGGCCTGATCAAGACGCTGGCCGAGAAGAACCAGACGGCCGCCTCCAATGCCGCGCTGGCGGAGAAGGCAGGCAGCAAGTGATTCAGCGCGAAGGCAGTCTGATGCGGGTGTCCGGCCGCTTGACGATGGATACCATCGGCGCCGGATTCGCCGAGGCCATGCAGCCGCTGGAAGGCAAGGACTGGACCATCGACATGGCCCAGGTGGAAGCGGCCGACTCCGCCGCAGTGAGCCTGCTGCTCGGGTGGCTGCGCAACGCCCAGCGCCATGGGGCGAAACTGGTCATCGTCAATGCTCCCGACGGGCTGCGCAGTCTCGCCGCCTTGTATGGGGTGGCCGACACGCTGCCATTGAGCCACTCGTCAACACCATAAACGCCGCGTCGACGGCGAGAAGATCACCCAATGCAAAAATTAGCCATTCAAGGCGGCATCCCGTTACGCGGCGAAGTGCGCATCTCAGGTGCCAAGAATGCGGCCCTGCCTATCATGTGCGCCAGCCTGCTGACTGCGGAGACCCTGCGCCTGACCAATCTGCCGGACCTGCACGACGTCGGCACCATGCGCAAGCTGCTGCAGCAGATGGGCGTCGCGGCCGACACGGCGACGGGCGAGATCGCTTTCAGGGGAGACAAGGTCGACAACTGGGAAGCGCCGTATGACATGGTGAAGACCATGCGCGCGGCCATTCTGGTGCTCGGGCCGCTGGTGGCGCGCTTCGGCGATGCCAAGGTGTCCCTGCCCGGCGGCTGTGCCATCGGTTCGCGCCCTGTCGACCTGCATATCAAGGGTTTGCAGGCGATGGGTGCCGAGATCGCCATCGAACATGGCTACATCCACGCCAAGGCGAAACGACTGAAGGGAGCGCGCATCTTCTTCGACATCGTCAGTGTCACCGGCACCGAAAATCTGATGATGGCAGCGGCCTTGGCCGATGGCGTGACCGTGCTGGAAAATGCGGCGCGCGAACCCGAGGTGGTGGATCTGGCCAACTGCCTGCGTGCGATGGGTGCGCAGATCAGCGGCGACGGCACCGATACCGTCACGATTGCCGGTGTGGAAAAATTGCATGGGGCCGCGCACCGCATCATGCCGGACCGTATCGAGAGCGGTACCTTTCTGGCGGCGGCGGCGGCGACAGGCGGCAGCATCGTCCTGCGCGAAACCCGCGCCGACATTCTGGAGACCGTGCTGGAAAAGCTCGCAGAGTCCGGCGCCAGGATCACGGTGGCAGGCGACACCATCCGGCTTGACATGAACGGGCGGCCGCAAGCCGTGAACGTGCGCACCGCACCGCATCCCGCGTTCCCCACCGACATGCAGGCGCAGTTCATGGCGCTCAACTGTATCGCAGCGGGCAGCGCCATGGTGGTGGAAACCATCTTCGAGAATCGTTTCATGCATGTTCAGGAGCTGCGCCGGCTCGGTGCGCAGATCGACGTGGAAGGCAACACCGCCGTGGTGCGCGGCGTGGAGCGCCTGGAAGGCGCTACGGTGATGGCGACCGACCTGCGCGCTTCCGCCTGCCTGGTCATCGCCGGGCTGGTGGCGCAGGGCGAGACGGTCATCGATCGCATCTACCATCTGGATCGAGGCTACGAGCATATCGAAAGCAAACTGTCGCAGCTCGGTGCTAACATTCGCCGGATCAAATAATGCAATTGGGCGCAGCAAGCGCCGTTTGAAATGACTGGAAGCAGGGACATGATCACCATCGCCTTATCCAAGGGACGCATCTTCGACGAAACGCTGCCGCTGTTGCAGGCGGCAGGCGTGACCGCGCTGGAAGACCCGGAATCCTCGCGCAAACTCATCCTGCCCACCAATCGCGACGATGTGCGCCTGATTATCGTGCGCGCCTCGGATGTGCCGACCTATGTGCAATACGGTGCCGCCGATCTGGGGGTGGCGGGCAAGGATGTGCTCAACGAGCATGGCGGCGAAGGCTTGTACCAGCCGATCGATCTGAACATCGCCAGGTGCCGCATGATGGTCGCGGTACGCAACGATTTCGATTACGAGTCGGCCGTGAAACAGGGCGCGCGCCTGCGTGTGGCGACGAAATATGTGAAGACCGCGCGCGAACACTTCGCCGCCAAAGGCGTGCACGTGGATCTGATCAAGCTGTATGGATCCATGGAGCTGGCGCCGCTGGTCGGGCTGTCCGATGCCATCGTCGACCTGGTGAGCAGCGGCGGTACGCTGAAAGCCAACAATCTCAAGGCGGTGGAGGAGATCGCGCCGATTTCCTCGCGGCTGGTGGTGAACCAGGCCTCCCTCAAACTCAAGCGGGCGCTGATCCAGCCGATGCTGGATGCTTTCGCTCAGGCGGTCAAACAATAAGCGAGCCTGTCATTCATGAACATCACTAGACTGTCATCGCGGCAACCCGATTTCGAAGCCAGGCTGGGCAAGCTGCTGGCCTTTGAGGAAACTGCAGACGAGAAGCTGGAGGCGACTGTCGCCGCCATCCTCGCCGACGTGAAGAAGCGCGGCGATGAGGCCGTGCTGGAATACACGCGCAAATTCGACCGCCTGCCGCTGGTCGATGCTGCTGCGATGGAATTGCCGAAAGCCGAATTGAAAGCCGCGTTCGACGGTTTGCCTGCCGACCAGAAAAATGCGCTGGAACAGGCTGCCGGGCGCGTCACCGACTATCACAAGAAGCAGGTGCAGGTTTCCTGGAACTATCTGGACGAGGACGGCACCATGCTGGGCCAGCAGGTCACGCCGCTGGACCGCGTCGGCCTGTACGTACCCGGCGGCAAGGCCGCCTATCCTTCTTCCGTGCTGATGAATGCCTTGCCCGCCAAAGTGGCCGGGGTGGCTGAGCTGATCATGGTGGTGCCCACGCCGGATGGCGTGAAGAACCAGCTGGTGCTGGCGGCCGCTTACCTGGCAGGCGTGGATCGCGTGTTCACCATCGGCGGTGCCCAGGCTGTTGCGGCATTGGCATATGGCACGGATTCCATTCCCAAGGTGGACAAGATCGTCGGGCCGGGCAATGCCTATGTCGCCTCGGCCAAACGCCGCGTATTCGGCGTGTGCGGCATCGACATGATCGCCGGCCCCTCCGAGATACTGGTCATCTGCGATGGCAAGACCGACCCCGACTGGGTGGCGATGGACCTGTTCTCGCAGGCCGAACACGACGAACTGGCGCAGGCCATCCTGCTGTCGCCGGATGCGGCCTTCATCGAGGCCGTGGCGGTCAGTGCCGACAAGCTGCTGGCGCAGATGCCGCGCAAGGAGATCATCCGTACCGCACTGCAGAATCGCGGGGCGTTGATCCATGTGGAGGACATGGACGAGGCCTGCCGTATCAGCAACCGCATCGCCCCCGAGCATCTGGAATTGTCGGTGGGAGACCCCAAGACCTGGCTGCCCAAGCTCAAGCATGCCGGGGCTATCTTCATGGGGCGTTATACCTCCGAGTCGCTGGGCGATTATTGCGCCGGGCCGAATCACGTTTTGCCGACCTCGGGCACGGCACGGTTTTCCTCGCCGCTGGGCGTGTACGACTTCCAGAAACGCAGCAGCCTGATCCAGGTTTCGCCCCAGGGTGCCCAAAAATTGGGCGAAATCGCCTCGATTCTGGCTTTTGGCGAGGGTTTGCAGGCCCATGCCCAGTCCGCCCTGTACAGAAAAGGAAAGTAGGGTTGTGTCTTTGGGGGCCTTTAGGTAGAATCGCGCCTCTTTGAAAAACTGGTTGGGGAAATTGTCATGGCACGCGTCTGTCAAGTAACTGGGAAAAAGCCCATGGTGGGCAACAACATCTCCCACGCGAACAATAAAACCAAGCGTCGTTTCTTGCCGAATCTGCAACGTCGCCGCTTGTGGGTGGAATCTGAGAACCGTTGGGTGTCTTTGCGCCTGACTAATGCTGCACTGCGCACCATCGACAAGAACGGCATCGACGCTGTCCTGTTCGAGATGCGTGCCCGCGGCGAGAAGGTATAAAGGAGAACGACTGTGGCAAAAGGCGCACGCGAAAAGATCAAGCTGGAATCCTCCGCCGGTACGGGGCATTTCTATACCACCAACAAGAACAAGCGCACCACCCCGGAAAAGCTCGAATTCATGAAGTTCGACCCGGTGGCCCGCAAGCATGTGGCATACAAGGAAACCAAGCTGAAGTGATTCCGGCTTGAATTCCGACGAAAAGGCCCGCAGCGATGCGGGCCTTTTTATTTATTGGCGTTCGGGGCCGGATCCCTGGCCGCGAGCGGACGGCGGGGAGGCTCCGGCCTCCTGCTCCGGCTTCTGACCGGCAGCGGGCCGGGGCTTCGCACTGCCGAAGGTGGCGAGGAATTTCTGCCTGGCGGCATTCAGGTAGCTGTCGCTGCATGAGCCCTGATATTCCAGCCAGTGAACGGTGTTGTTGGTAAGGACGATACTGCCGGAGATGATCGCGCTCCCCGCAGAAACGGCAAGCGCGGCAGCCAGGCAGTCGCCGTTGTTGCTGGAGCAGTTCGGATTGAAGTCGACCGCCCTGAGGGTCATGCTTTTAGTGTAGGTCTCACACGAAGAACTCAGCGCCTCTTCCTGGTCAACCACCGGGACAACGACGCAGGCCGCCAGCGGGAACGCCAGCAAGCCGACCGAGAATGCTCTCAGGATGCTCATCTGGCGCGGGGAGGGATGCTATTGCTCGGCCCAGCTTTGTGCTTCGCTGTAATCGTCGAATACGCGGATGTCGGCATCGACGAACAAACGCGACAGCCATGCCTGCCACGCCAGCCATTGGTTGTCGGTGACCACGGCGATCCGGTTGAAATCGTGGTTATGCTCGCGGCGGAAGAACTTGAGTTCTTCCCAGGCGACATCGGGTGTGTAGCCGAGCATCCCGCGCAGGTCGAACAGCAGGTTCACCTTGCCGGGCGTCGTGAGCTTGTACAGTGCATGCTCTTCGAACTGCTTGAAGTCGGCGATGGTGAACTCGCCCATCACGGCGATGTTGACGAGGTTGTTTTCTTCTTCGATGGTGATCATTTGCTGGCCTCTGTGTGAGTGGGTGCTAGGCGTAAGCTTAACATGCCGCTGGCGATGATGAGCGCGATGCCGATCCATGCGCTGAAGCTGGGCAGTTCATGCCAGATGATCAGCCCGAACAGCGCCGAGAACACGATGGTGCTGTAGGCCAGGCTGCCGACCACCAGCGTCTGCCCGGTGCGATGCGCGCGGGTCAGGGCGAGCTGGGCGAAGGTGGCCGATGCACCGATGGCGACGAGCAGCGGCAGGTCGCTCGCCGCAACCCTGTGGAGCTGCTCTTGCAGCATCCATGCGCCGCTGCATAGCGAAGCGATCAGGTTGAAATAGAACACGATGCGCATGCCCGGCTCGCCCAGTTCGTTGAGCTGGCGCACATTGAGGATCGCCACCGAGGCGAGCAGGCCGGAAACCAGGCCGAGCAAACCGGGCAGCAGCTGGTCCTGCGCCAGTGTCGGGTGCAGCAGCAGCGCCACGCCGACGAAGCCGAGCGTCAGGGCGCCGTTCAGGGGCAGGTGGAATTTCTCCTTCAGGACCAGCACGGTCAGCACCGCAAGGAACAGCGATGAAGTGTAGTTGAGCGTGATCGCCGTCGCCAGCGGCAGCATGCTGATGCAATAGAAAAACAGCATCATTGCGACCGACCCGGACAGGCCGCGCCACAGATGGCCGCGCCAGTGGCGGGAGTAGAGGGAGATGCTGGCGCGCTGCAGCATGG
>JAJZUH010000063.1 GCA_021847165.1 Pseudomonadota bacterium | reverse complement strand
TGTCGATGAAGCAGTTGTTCGGGTCGGCCGGGTTGGAGAACATGCGGCGGAATTCGAGCGCAGCGACGCGCTTCTCGATGTCCTGCACGTCGGCGGCGATGCTCTGCAGGCTGTCATCGTCGTTCTCGGCCTGCGCCATCTCGAACAATTCGGCGGCATCGTCGAGGTTCTGGCCTATCTCGGTCAGGCCGAGCACCACATCTTCCAGCAGCTTGCGTTCGCGGCCCAATTCCTGAGCGCGTTTCGCATCGTTCCAGATAGCCGGATCCTCGGCGAGCTGGTTGACTTCGGCTAAGCGTTCCTGCTTGCTGTCGAAGTCAAAGATACCTCCGTAACTCGTTGCTGCGGTTGCGTAAATCCTGCAGGGAGTGAGAGAGGGCGTTGAGTTGTTCGGCTTCCATTTTTGTATGTTTTATCGCTGCTTTGAAAGGGCGCGATTATACACGTCTTGAGCTTACCAATGGAGCCGAAGGGCTAGCGGAACAACAGGCCGAACAGGATGCCGCAGGCGATGGCGCCGAAGCCGATGGCGACTGGTTTTGCCAATGTCCGGCCACCGATAAAGACGACCATGCCGAACTTGAAGGCGACATTGGACAGGAAGGCGATGGCGATCGCGGTGACGGTCTGTTGCTCGCTCAGCTGGCCGAGGTTGAACAGGCGCAGGCTGGACAGCGTGATGGCGTCGACATCGGTCAGGCCGGACACCAGTGCCACGGCGTACAAGCCCTGGCTGCCAGCCAGGTCGGCCATCCAGGCGGAACCCAGCAGTACCGCGACATACAACAGGCCGAAGCCGACGGCCGAATGCAGTTCGGCCGGATTCGAAGTTTCCGGAATATAGAGCTCGGTCACCTTGCTGGCCTTGTGCCAGGTATAGAGAGAGACCGCCAGGCCGGCGATCAATCCGCCGGCGAATAACGGCGCCAGACCCGGCAGGGTCCCGTATGCCACGACCGAACTGACGACCAGCAGGCGCAGCAAAACCACCACGCTGGCGATCACGATCACTGCGGCAGCGATGTTGGTCATCGCCTGGTTGGCCTTGCCGTGCTTGGCATAGATCATGGTGGTGGCGGTACTCGACACCAGGCCGCCGAGGAAGCCCAGCAATGGCGCACCGTACCGCGTTCCCACCATATGCAGCGCGGCATAGCCGGCGAGGCTGATGCCGGAGATGAGTACCACCATCAGCCAGGCCTGGTGGGGATTGAATGCATTATAGGGGCCGTAGTCCTGGTTCGGGAGGATGGGCAGGACGATGAACGTGAGCACCGAAAATTGCAGCACGGCAACCAGGTCGCGGCGCGTCAGCCGTTGCGTAAAGCCGCGCAATTCAGGCTTGAAGTAGAGCAGGGTGGTGATGCCGATCGCCAGCATCACGGCAAGCGTGGAAAGCCCGAACCAGATCAGCACGCCCAGGCCGTAACTCAGCAGCAAGGCGACCACGGTGGTGGTGCCGGGGTCGTTCTCTTCGGTGGGGGTGTTGATATAGGCGGCGACGATCATGCCTGCCACGGCAAGCAGGCCTGCGATCACCAGCCAGGGAGAGCCGAGCCTGGCAGAAAGCATGGCTAGCAGGGTGCCGAGCACGGCGACCAGGGCAAAGGTTCGCAGCCCCGCTTTGGCTGAAGGAGTGCGCTCGCGCTCAAGGCCGATGAGCAGGCCGATGGCCAGGCTGGTCAGGAATTGCGGCAATGCCTCGATGCCGTTGTTTTGCAATAGAACAGATTCCACGCTCTCACTCTCCTGTCCAGTGGCGCACGATCAGCTGCAAGGTCTCGCTGCCATTGTATTCATTGACGCTCAGACTATACACCGCATGGATGGCATCCGGTGCCGGCTCGGCGGAAAAGAAACGGATGGCATCGAAACTCCCGGCGGGAGACGACAGTTTGAGCTTGAGGTGTTTCTCGCCGACCACGCGTTGCGTCTGCACGCGGAAATCCCCTTCGAACAGCGGTTCGGGAAAGCCTTGCCCCCATACCTGTCGTTGCAGGCCGCGTGCGATGCTTAAAGAGAACTCCATCGCATCGAGCGTACCATCGGTTGCGATGGTCTTGACTAACGCCTCTGCGTCGAGCAACTCCCGTGCAACAGCCTCGAAGGCGAGGCGAAAATCGGCAAGATGCTGCTCGCGGATACTCAGGCCCGCCGCCATTGCATGGCCGCCGAATTTCTGGATCAGCTGCGGATGGCGTTTGGAGATCAGATCGAGCGCGTCGCGCAGGTGCAGTCCGGCGATGCTGCGCCCGGAACCCTTGAGTTCGCCCGTCTGTGCGCGGGCGAAGGCGATCACCGGGCGGTGGAATTTGTCCTTGAGGCGCGAGGCGAGGATGCCGATCACGCCCTGATGCCAATCCTCATTGAACAACGCAAGCGAGAAATCGTCTGCCGGATCGAAGGCATCGAGCGTGGACAGCGCGCTGTCCTGCATGTCGGCTTCGATGCTGCGGCGCTCATGGTTCAGCGCATCCAGCCTGGCAGCGATTTCGCCCGCTTCCGTGTCGTCGTCGGTCAACAGGCAGCGGATGCCGAGACTCATGTCTTCCAGCCGCCCCGCCGCATTCAGGCGCGGGCCGACGATGAAGCCCAGTTCGTAGGCCGATGCCTGCGCAGCCGGTCTGCGCGCCACACGCAATAGAGCCCGAATGCCGGCACAGCTGCGTCCGGCGCGGATACGCTGCAGTCCCTGCTGTACCAG
Source organism: Pseudomonadota bacterium (assembly GCA_021847165.1). Taxonomy (GTDB): domain Bacteria; phylum Pseudomonadota; class Gammaproteobacteria; order Burkholderiales; family Gallionellaceae; genus Sideroxyarcus. The sequence continues at coordinate 7,520 of JAJZUH010000063.1, read as the reverse complement.
GATGCGGTTGTTGTCGTCCAGCCTGACCACATCCGCGACCGTGCCGAGTGCGACAAGGTCAAGCAGGTTGCCGAGATTGGGTTCGTTCCCGCTGGCGAATGCGCCGCGCTTGCGCAATGCGGCCCGCAGGGCCATCAATACGTAGAACATTACTCCCACGCCCGCCAGATGCTTGCTGGGAAAAGTGCAGCCTGGCTGGTTGGGATTCACGATGCACAATGCGTCCGGCAACGTATCGCCGGGCAAATGATGGTCGGTCACCAGCACTTGCATGCCAAGTCGAGCGGCTTCGGCCACGCCGTCCACGCTGGCGATGCCGTTGTCCACGGTGAGAAGGATATCCGGCTCGGAACGTTTGGCCAGACGCACGATCTCCGGTGTCAGGCCATAGCCGTACTCGAAACGGTTGGGCACGATGAAATCCACCCTGGCGCCGAGTGCACTCAGGCCGCGCATGGCAACGGCACAGGCCGTGGCGCCGTCGGCATCGTAATCGGCCACGATCAATAGCTTCTTCTGTGCCGCGATGGCATCGGCCAGCAAGTCTGCCATGGTTTCTGCGTTCTTCAGCAGAGAGAACGGCAACAGGCGCTTGATATCGGTATCCAGTTGTGCCGCTTCGCCGATGCCGCGCGCCGCGTAAATGCGCGCCAGCAAAGGGGGGATGCCGGTTTCGGCCAGTTGTGCTGCGATGTCCGCGGGGTAGCTGCGTTGGGCGATCTTGCTCATCGGGAGGGGGTATCGGGTTTTGTCACAGTTTAGCAGAGGGGTAATCGTTTTTTGATGCCAGTTCGGGTAGAATGCCGCCCACTTTAAAAACGGCGCAGGCATATTGTGGCATTGATAGTTCAGAAATACGGCGGCACTTCTGTCGGGAGTCCGGAGCGCATCAAGAATGTCGCTCAACGCGTAGCAAAATACAAGGCACAGGGACATCAGGTCGTGGTGGTCGTTTCCGCGATGAGCGGCGAGACCAATCGCCTGATCCATCTGGCCCATGAGATCCAGAAACACCCCGATCCGCGCGAACTGGATGTGGTCATCTCCACCGGCGAGCAAGTGACCATCGGCCTGCTGGCGATGGCGTTGAAGGAGATCGGGCTGGAAGCCAAGAGCTATACCGGTGCGCAGGTCAAAATCCTCACCGACAGCTCTTTCACCAAAGCGCGCATCCTCAGCATCGACGAACAGAACATCCGTGCCGACCTGGCCAGCGGCAGCGTGGTCGTGGTGGCGGGTTTCCAGGGCATGGACGAAGCCGGCAATATCACCACGTTGGGGCGCGGCGGTTCGGATACCACCGGGGTTGCCATCGCAGCTGCACTGCGTGCCGACGAATGCCAGATCTACACCGATGTTGACGGCGTCTATACCACCGACCCGCGCATGGTGCCAGAAGCGCGCCGCCTGAAGAGCATCACCTTCGAAGAGATGCTGGAAATGGCGAGCCTGGGGTCCAAGGTGCTGCAGATCCGCTCGGTCGAGTTCGCCGGCAAATATAAAGTCAAACTGCGTGTGCTCTCCAGCTTTGCGGAAGAGGGCGAAGGCACGCTGATCACGTTCGAGGAAGGCAATAAAATGGAACAGGCAATCATTTCAGGCATCGCGTTCAACCGCGACGAGGCAAAAATCACCGTGCGCGGCGTGCCGGACAAGCCCGGTATCGCCTACCAGATTCTCGGCCCGGTGAGCGAGGCGAACATCGACGTGGACATGATCATCCAGAACGTCGGTGTGGATGGTTCCACCGACTTCTCCTTCACCGTGCATCGCAACGAGTTCAACAAGGCGATGGACATCCTGAAGAACAAGGTACAGCCGCATATCGGCGCACGCGACGTCATCGGCGACAACAAGACCGCCAAGGTTTCCGTGGTCGGTGTCGGTATGCGTTCGCACGTGGGCATCGCCAGCAAGATGTTCCGCACCCTGGCCGAGGAAGGCATCAATATCCAGATGATTTCCACCTCCGAAATCAAGATTTCCGTGGTCATCGACGAGAAATATCTGGAACTGGCCGTGCGAGTACTGCACAAGGCCTTCAATCTGGATCAGGAAGACGCATAAAACGTTTGACCGCCTAGCCTCTAATCAGTATCATTCGCGGCCTTCGGAGAGGTGGCCGAGAGGTCGAAGGCACTCCCCTGCTAAGGGAGCATACGAGACTAAAACTTGTATCGAGGGTTCGAATCCCTCCCTCTCCGCCACATAGCAATAAACACGCGCCCGTAGCTCAGCTGGATAGAGTACTTGGCTACGAACCAAGGGGTCAGGAGTTCGAATCTCTTCGGGCGCGCCAGTCACATATAAAAGTGGGCACTTGATTCAAGGTGCCCATTTTTATTTTCCGCATCGTTTCCGCCATGGCCGCATAACCGCTCCTGATGGCGGCGGTCTTGTCCTGCACAACAATCTCATCTGCCAGAATATTCAGGCAACTCTTGGCTGCGGGGGGATCTGCGGCAAGCAGCTTATCCAGTGATATTTAGGCCGCGTTATTCGCTCGCGGCGACTGTAGAATATCGCAGGGGCCGAAATTCAGAAATTGAAGGAATCGCTGCCTGGCTAATATAAAGCGGTCTGATCATGGTGCGCCGCATTCAAAACCCGCACATTCCCATGGTTATCGGGCGGCTGAATAAAGGCTGTAAGATGAATGGCGAAAAAGCATGGCAGCAAGATAAGAAACGGAGAGATCGGTGCCGGATAATAAAGATGTCAAATGCAGTGGCGCATGTGCAGACATTGCCCAATTCTCTTTCGTCATGGCATTTCAACCTGTGGTGGATGTTCTTGCGCGGCGTATCTACGCTTACGAGGCGCTAGTTCGCGGCCACGAGGGGCAGTCAGCGGCTTCCGTTCTGGCTCAGGTCACAGAGAAGAATCGATATGCGTTTGATCAAGCATGCCGGGTCAAGGCTATCGAAACCGCGGCTCGTTTGGGGCTTGATCGACGCTTGAATATCAATTTCATGCCCAATGCGGTCTATCATCCGGAGGCTTGCCTAAGGCTTACGCTGAAAGTAGCGCAAGAACATAAATTCCCGCTCGATCTTATTACTTTTGAATTTACCGAGGATGAACAAATCATTGATCGTGCGCATCTCACCAGCATTATCCAGACATACAAGGCACACGACTTTCAGACCGCCTTGGATGATTTTGGCGCGGGTTATGCGGGATTGTCACTGCTCGCCGATTTTCAACCTGACACGATAAAGATTGATCGATGCCTTGTGGCAAACGTTGATATCGAGAAGCCTCGGCAGGCGATCATCGCCGGTTTGTTGAGGACGGCTGAGATGCTCGGAATAGCGGTAGTGGCGGAAGGAGTTGAGCGCAAGGAGGAACTGGATATGCTGCTGAAAATGGGCATTCATCGATTCCAGGGCTATCTTTTCGCAAGACCTTCAATTGAAAGGCTGATTCCAGATGGAGAGATCAATTGGCAAGTGCTTTGATAAGAAGTCGAATATGTCTTTCGTCACTCGATACGGCAACGGTTGCAAGCGGGAAAGCTGGTCAAGCATCCGGCCGCGACTGCGATCTGCCTCACGCGCGGCTTTCTGACCGAAAGGAGTTCCCATGCGAACCGGATTGAATGAAAGAACGTTGTCTCCTTATGCGGGATTCATGATTTTTGCCCTTGTCGCAGTGATCGGGTTCGCTTATGTCAAATGGGCGCCTTATTATGCCAAGGCGTTTGTCGCTCAGAGCCATCACGCCATAGGCGATTCGATACTTTCCGGAAAATCCTCCGCCGTACCAACTGCATCGTGGAGTGCGGCAGTTGATTACGCCATGGCCTACGGCAAGGCGATCTGGCAGGCGCTGGTGCTCGGTCTTGTCCTGGGCTCCGGTATCAAGGTGCTGCTGCCCAGCCAATGGCTTGGCAGGGTGCTGGGCCGTATCGGCCTCAGGAGCGTCGCCTTGGGCGGCATGTTCGCCATTCCCTGCATGATGTGCACCTGTTGCGCCGCGCCCGTGGCTGCAGGCATGAGGCAAAGCCGTGCGTCGGTCGGCAGTGTGGTGTCCTGGTGGATGGCCAATCCGGTATTGAATCCGGCGACTCTGGTGTTCATGGGATTCGTGCTGGGGTGGGGCTGGACCTTCTTCAGGATCGTGTTCGGCATCGCGATGGTGCTTGGGGTGGCTTATCTGGCTGAGCGTTACGCCGAAGCCGGCGAGAGGGCTGCGGTCGAGCACGACGTTGTCCCAGAGGTTGACTCTGCGAATGGTGGCCTGCTGGCGCGTTGGCTGCGGGAATTCATGACCCTGGCGATCAGGCTCCTGCCCGAATATCTTGTCCTCGTGCTGTTGCTTGGCGCCGCCAGAGCCTGGCTTTTCCCGGTGCTGGATGCTCCCGACAGTATCGGCTGGATCATTGCGATGGCGCTTGCGGGTACCCTGTTTGTCATTCCCACAGCCGGCGAGGTGCCCATCGTGCAGGCGATGTTTGCTTTGGGCATGGGGGCCGGGCCTGCCGCAGCGCTCATCATGACGTTGCCTGCCGTCAGTCTCCCGTCGCTGGCGATGCTCGGTCGCGTCTTCAACTTGCGTACACGTCTGGTGATCGCTGCCGGCGTTGCGCTCACGGGTATTGTGGCAGGTCTGGTCGCAACGATCGTGTTCTGAAACGGGAACACCCGGCCGGCCGCCGCGGATGCGCGTGTCTCCATCATCCCGGCCCGTCTGATCATTCGATCCTTCTGATGCGCGGGCCGCTATTCGCGTATTCCCCAGCGTGAATCCGTACTGTTCTGCTCGCTTGTATTTCCATATTCTTCGATATATATTTCGTAACTGAACGAAATATTATTGCAGCGCAAACGTTCAAAACCCTTTGACGACCATGGCAAAAAAATCAGCTCCTGAAATCGACGACATCATCAAGGCGCTGGCCCATCCGGTGCGCCGGGAGATACTCGGGTGGCTCAAGACACCCAGGAAATCCTTCCCGACGCAACTGCATTCCTTTGAGCTGGGGGTTTGCGCCGGCAAGATTTTCGAGAAAGCGAACCTTTCCCAATCGACCATTTCGGCGCATCTGGCCACCTTGCAGCGTGCAGGATTGATCACGCCGCAAAAAGTCGGACAGTGGATTTTCTATTCCCGCAATGAAGCCTTGATCGACAAGTTTCTTGAACGGATCAAGGCCGATCTTTGAACACCATCCCAAGGAGAACATGTTGAGCAAGCTGATGACCCCCATTCAAGTCGGAGACCTGAATCTTCCCAATCGCATCGTGATGGCTCCGCTGACCCGATGCCGTGCAAGCGCTGGCAGGGTGCCCAATGGATTGATGGCCGAATATTATGCGCAACGCGCCGGGGCGGGATTGATCCTGAGCGAAGCGACCTCCGTTTCTCCCCAGGGGGTCGGCTATCCCGATACACCGGGAATATGGTCGGACGAGCAGATACAAGGCTGGAAACTCGTTACCAGGGCAGTGCATGCGTCCGGCGGACGTATCTTCCTGCAGCTCTGGCATGTCGGGCGCATTTCGCATCCCGATTTCCTGAACGGAGAATTGCCTGTCGCGCCAAGTGCAATTGCGCCACAAGGTCATGTCAGCCTGTTGCGGCCGCAGCGCGAATATGTGACACCGCGCGCTTTGGAAACGTCCGAGATTGCGTCGATTGTTGAGGCTTATCGCAAAGGTGCCGAAAATGCGAAGCAGGCCGGCTTCGATGGCGTCGAGATTCATGGCGCCAATGGCTACCTGCTGGACCAGTTCCTGCAGGACAGTACGAACAAGCGGAATGATGCTTACGGCGGTTCGATCGAAAATCGCGCCAGGTTGATGCTGGAAGTGACAGATGCGGTCATTTCGGTTTGGGGAGCGGGCCGGGTTGGCATGCATCTGGCGCCCAGAGGCGACGCCCACACCATGGGCGATTCGAATCCGCTGGCGACTTTCGGATATGTGGCTGAACAATTGGGCAAGCGTGGCATCGCATTCATATTCACACGGGAGTCGCTTGGCGAGAACCGCATCAGCCCGCAGCTGAAGAAACGTTTCCGGGGAGTCCTCATCGCCAATGAAGGTTTCAACCGCGAGACCGCGGAGCAGGTGATCGCGGCAGGCGAGGCGGACGCAGTGTCCTTTGGCAAGGATTTCATTTCCAACCCGGATTTGCCGCGGCGTCTGCAATTGAACAAACCGCTCGCCTCATTCCATCCCGAGACCTTCTATGGATATGGCCTGCAGGATCCGCGGGTGGGATATACCGATTATCAGGCCATGGAGGTCGAGACCGCATAGTTCACGGCCGCATAGAGTGTCGGCCATGCCGGTTTCTAGATGGCTTTGCAGTCTGGCCTGGCGGGGGCCGGCAACCTGATCAACGGGAGGATCATCATGGCAGCAGGACATTCGCGTATCGCCATCGTCACCGGGGCCACGTCAGGTATCGGGGAGGCGACGGCAAGAAAATTTGTGGCCAACGGCTATGGCGTCGTAGGCAATGGTCGCAATGCGGTAAAACTGGACGCACTCGAACAGGAGCTGGGCAGCGCGTTTGCCGGGATCGCAGGAGATGCGGCTGAAGGTGCGGTGCTCGATCGGTTGTTCGCTGCGGCCACCGACAGGTTCGGGAGGACGGCAGATATCGTGGTCGTCAACGCCGGACGCGGCCTGGGAGGCTCCGTCAAGGATGCCGATTTGTCCAGGTTCAATGAAATACTCAGGCTCAACGTGGCCGCGGCCCTGGAGTTGCTGCAAAAGGCGGCGCGCAACATGTTGCCGGAGCAGCAAGCGAACTATCCACAGCGGGCTGCCGATATCGTGATCATCGGATCGGTGGTCGGCAGGCATATCTCGCCGTTCAGCGCGGTCTATGGCGCCACCAAGTTCGCCGTGCATGCGCTGGCCGAGGGGTTGCGCCGGGAAGTGGGGCCCCAAGGCATCCGCGTATCGCTGGTCGAACCGGGCATCGTGATCAGCGGCTTCCAGGACGCCGCCGGTTACGGCGAAGACCTTGTGCATACCTTCGGCGAGAGATTCGGGCCATTGTTGCAGGGGATCGATGTGGCAAATGCGATTCATTTCATCGTGACCCAGCCACCGCATGTCCATATCAGCGACATCATGGTCAGGCCGACGCGGCAGGATTATCCCTGAGTGCAGGGAGGCCCGACGGAAGGGCTCGGGCATGCGGAACAGGTTTCGTGGGTGAACTGCGGTATTACATCTGATCGGGAGAAGGAATCATGAAGATAGGATTCATCGGCTTGGGGCATATGGGTAGCGGCATGGCATCGAGGCTGTGTCAGGCCGGATATGAGGTCGCCGTATACAACCGTTCCGCACAACGCATGCAGCCGCTGCTCGATGCGGGAGCCAGAGCCGCCGCGACCATCGGAGAGGCGTGTGCTGCCGATGTAGTGTTTACCATGCTGGCTGACGACAAGGCGCTTGAAGACGTGGTGATGCGGCCGGACGGCATGCTCGAGCACCTCGCAGCGGATGCCATCCATGTCTCGTGCAGCACGGTCAGCGTCGCTTTATCGGCCAATC